>JAUVQU010000109.1 GCA_030597965.1 Cellvibrionaceae bacterium | reverse complement strand
CTTAATCACCACAAAGGGTTCGCTTGCAGGGCACCAAAAGTAGGCCCTTTTAAGGGAGCTTCTACAGAGTCATTCATGCGTAGGAGCTTGCTCACCAAAACACCCCCCGGATAAAACCATGAGCCAGTTACCAACTAACGAAACCTTAGCAAACTCGTCAAAGGCAGAGGCTGAAGTAATAACCAAACAAACCTTTGAAGACAGAACAGCGGCTCAAAACGCCTTGGCAGCATTCAAAAAAGATCAGCACATTCTTATTACCATCATCACTCTGCCGATCACAATCATCGTCCACGCCTATAAAAACCCAAAGGCCAGTTTGCGGGTTATTCAACTGCTGGGCATTGCCTACTTTGCCTGGTTTGGCTTTGTTTCTTACTACGCGGGCGGTGGCAGCGTGATGCATTTAGTCACCAACGCCGAAATCTGTCTGGCGATAGCCGTGTTCCCCTGGTATTTCTCCAGAACCTTCAAGAAAGCCAAAAAGCACGCCCCCACTTCCGATGAAGGCGGGCAAACCAAACGCGTTGAATTTTTATCGCGCCTCTATTACCGAGACGCCATCATCTTCATTGTGATCACCATGGCGACCTTTGCTTCGGCCGTATTTCTTACCTGGCAGCAATAGCTTTACTGGCACAGGTTATCAGACAGAACAAACCCGCCCTTGGTAATATCGGCGGGTTTTTTATAGTCTCAAAACCATCGTGTACACATAAAAATTAGCACACTAAATCAAACCAAAAAACGGCGATGCAGGTATTTGTAATGTGCATTAAATTGGCCCCCATAGAAGCCAACTGTTCGCTCAAGGTGAATTGTTGTGCAGCAGGAATTCACCTTGCCAGCCCTGCTGGCGAAGAAAGCTCATCTAAAACCATCGCGCACGTATAAACATATGCACGCATAAAAATTGGTACACTAAATCAAACCAAAAGCAGGCTAAAACCACTCAATGAATCTATTCAACGAATTAGGCATCACGCTGGACAACTCCTTCGCCCAGCTAAGCCCTGATTTTTTCAGCCTCGTTACACCGAGCCCATTGCGTGACAGTCAGTTGGCGCATGCAAATAAAGATGCGGCGGTTTTACTGGGTTTAGATTCAACCGCCCTTTCCAATCCAGCTTTCGCAGAAGCCTTTAGCGGCAGCACCGTGCCCGAGGACTTCACGCCACTGGCCATGGCCTATTCCGGCCATCAGTTTGGACAATACAATCCGCAACTGGGCGATGGACGAGGTTTACTATTAGGTGAAACGATAAACGAGCACGGCCGCTGGGACATCCATCTAAAAGGCGCAGGTAAAACCCCCTACTCCCGTTTTGGCGATGGCCGCGCCGTACTGCGCTCCAGCATACGCGAATACCTTGCGAGCGAAGCCTTACACCATCTGGGCATTCCCACCACTCGCGCACTGGCGCTATTCAGCAGCAACCAACCCGTACAGCGAGAATACACCGAATCCGGTGCTTTGCTCGTGCGTCTGGCACGCAGCCATATTCGCTTTGGTCACTTCGAGCTGTTCCACTACACCAATCGCCACGACAAAGTTAAAGAACTGGCCGACTATGTCATCGACCGACACTTCTCAGGAAAGAGAGGGGCGGACAAAGACGGCACGCCAAACATTCCCGATTCTTTAGATAAGAGCAACAGGGAGAACATCTACGCCGAGTTTCTCACCCAGTGCGTACTCAGCACCGCCGAAATGATTACCTGGTGGCAGAGCCTCGGCTTTACCCACGGCGTAATGAACACCGACAACATGTCGATACTGGGGGATACCTTCGATTACGGGCCCTATGGGTTCATGGACGACTACGACCCGGACTTTGTCTGCAACCATTCAGACCATCAGCGCCGCTACGCCTTCTCCCAACAACCGAGCATTGGTCTTTGGAACCTCAACGCATTAGGGCACGCACTATCCAGCCTGCTCAGCGCCGATGAGATTCGCGACAGCTTAAGCCTCTACGAGCCGCACCTTAAGACTACCTACTCCCGCAAAATGCGAGACAAACTGGGACTCACCACCGAGCAAGATTCCGATGTTCAATTAATGTCCGACTGGCTGAAACTATTAGAAGAAGAACGCGCCGACTTTACCCGCTCATTCCGAGCCCTGTGCGACTTCACCAGCGAACCAGAAGCAACGAATCAAGCCATCACCGATCAATTCATTAATCGCGACGGCTTTAACCAATGGGCAGAACAATACAAACAACGCCTGCAACAAGAGAACAGCAACGACACCGAACGCCAAGCCAGCATGTGCCAGCACAACCCAAAATACATCTTGAGAAATTACCTGGCCCAGAACGCGATTGAAAAAGCAGAACAAGGTAATTTTAGCGAAGTAGATAACTTGATGAGCCTGTTGCGCAACCCCTACGAAGAACAACCAGAGAATGAAGCCTACGCCGCGGCACCGCCGGATTCCGCCAAGGGTTTGGCGCTAAGCTGTTCAAGTTAATAAATAGTCTAAGCTATAGTAAGTCTCCAGGATGGAGGACAACCCAAAGGAATAACCGAAAAAACAAGCTCCCGCTCAAAGGAAAAAACCGAAGTGAATCGAAAGCATTTATTTCTTTATTTACTGCCCATCTTTGCCTTAACGTATATGAGCATATGTGCCTCTGATGAGGGCGATACCTGGCACGGAACCTGGGATACCAACTGGCGTAACGGCGGCGCCACCATGTATCTGCAACAAAATGGCAATGAAGTCAGCGGTTACTACGAACCATACAACGGTAAAATTACCGCAACAGCCGGCGAGAACGGCTCCCTTAAGGGTCAATGGGTGCAACCTCAATCAAGTGGTGATTTCCAGTTTTTAATGTCATCAGATCAGGAGACATTCTCTGGCAATTTTGGCAGTGGCGAATGGTGGAATGGTCTGCGCATCAACACGGAGTCCATAGCTCCAGACCACTCAACTAATACTCATGAAAACCCACGAGAAGTAATGAGGCAATTTCTAACCGCAGGCAATGCACTCAGTTCTGGAGACAACAATTATCTTGATAATTTACTGGCATCCGTTGAGCTTCCCAATGAATTTAAAAACGCCCTCTACCGGGAACGCGGCAACCTCGCCAAGTCTTTCTTTGATCTTATCAGCCATACCACTTTGCGGGTGTTTGCCTTTTCCGCTGGCCCAACAGGAAACACCTATCAGCGCGAAGCGTTCAGCGAGCTTAATAACTTCAATTTTTCGCTGGAATTTATAAAAAATAAAAATGGCTGGAAACTGATAGTCCCCGACAAAAACAAACTCAACAAACTAAAAGCCGACTTGATCGAAGCCGGTGTATATCGAGCTTACAATCCGCAGGCACACCACCAGTTAGATTCGCCAAGGGCCACCCTGAGAACCTTTCACGAAGGCTTCAGCGATTGGGACAATAAGGGTAAAGAGCGTGTACTTGGCACGATAAATTTTTCACAGATCTCAGAAAAAGTCATCAAGTGGGAAGGCCCCGTCAGTGCTGAGTACCTGAAACGTGTACTCGATCGGTCAGGTCATAGCATCTGGCAGGAAATACCTAATCAGCTCGATAAAAAAACCGCCTATGTTCACTTCGATCACCCCAAGGGAAAAGTGGTGATCGAAGCGGTTGAGCACGAAGGACAAACCATATGGCAATTCACACCGGATACCATAAAAAATATTCGCGACCTGCACGACGCCATAGAAAACATACCGATACCGGAAGCTACCTCCCCCTACAAGCACACAGCGTTCTTCTTTAGCCTTAGGGACATTGTTATTAAAGCGCCGGGGCCCTGGACAACTAAATTTTTTGATATCGAAATATGGCAATGGTTTGGCACCACTTGCCTGCTGTTACTCAGCTGGTCAATTGCCGATCGCCTCAGAAAGCTCTCCAACAAAGTGGCTCACTATGTCATTAAAAAATTGCGCCACATGGAGCTTGATACCAATCTGATTATAGGTATTCCAGTCCTGCTGATTATACTCGGCAGCACTTGGGGTTATACCCTGTTTATCTTTGGTATTCCCGATTACCTGTTCACCCACTTTCGTCTGCTAAGCGAAATACTCATCAGTGTCGGTGTTATGTGGCTGGTCTTTTCACTGGTCAGTGAAGTAGCTGAATACCTTATGCAGATGGCAGATGATACCAACAGCGTCACCGACGATATTATTGTCACCCTGATATCCAGTATTCTAAAGATTGCCATTATTGTATCCAGCGCTATGTGGCTGGCCGATATTTTGAGCATCCCTTACCAAACAGTTGTCGCAGGCCTTGGCATTGGCGGTATCGCCTTCGCCATTGCGGCGCGAGACACTATCGCCAACTTCTTTGGCTCGGCGGTCATTCTGACCGACAGACCGTTTGGACCGGGTGATCTGGTGTCCATTAACGAACACATCGGTTTTATAGAGTCGGTAGGTCTGCGCTCAACACGTATTCGTGACGAGAGCGATGCACTTATTTTTATTCCCAACAGTATTGTTTCGAAAGACGTAATCGTGAACTGTGATCGCAGAGACCGAACCCTTGTAGACGAATCAATTCCACTGGACTCCAATACAAACACGCGTGATATTGCCAGGGTCTCCGAGAAGATTCACGATATGCTCCAGAGTGACAAAATGATTGATGGCCGATTTCTGGTCGTCGGGCTCAATAATTTTGCGCCGGGCGCAATACATCTGCGCCTGCGCTTTTATATCCGGGAAGTTGACCGAAAACTCTATCTTGAGCAGAAACACCGTTTACTGACTGAAGCCATAGCACTGGTAGAATCTCTGAATATTCAACTGGCCAGTGTCAACATACCGTTTCAAGAAACTGAAGGCCCGCGTATCCGATAGCGCCTCTGAAACTCCGTTTATTTACATTAAAAAATCACGTAATAGCCCGGTAAATCCGCACATCCCGAAATTCCATCGATTCATCTAAATCGGGCATGGTGCACCCTTCTCGGCGACCAATCTGTTGGTAGGGGGGGAAGTCAAAATTCTTTACGCGTGAATCGGCCACCAACACATCTTTTGCGCGCTCATTAAACCGTGCCAGCCAGGGTAGGTTTTCGCGGTCGTACAGAACGTCTGCCACGATAATGATGTCGACCTCGCCTTCGATGCTTTCAAAGTCGTCACTCATGACCAGTTCAACATTGTTGAGTTTGGCGTTTTCCTGGGCAGCCAGAATAGCGAGGGGGTCCATGTCGCAGGCGATAACTTCACGCGCGCCGGCTTTTGCCGCCGCGATGGCAACCACACCGGAGCCACAGCCAAAGTCAACGACTCGTTTGCCCTTTACCAGCTCTGGATTCTGAAAAATATACTCAGATAAGACCAAACCCGAAGCCCAGCAAAACGCCCAATAGAAGGGTTGTTCCATTAACGCCAGGGCAACCTCTTGGGGCAAACGGCCGCGGGGGTAGTCTTCGCTCATCAAGAAGAGATCTATACCCGTGTTGTTATTTAAACGAAACGGTTCAATGCGAGCGGTTGGCAAAATGCTTTGCACTACATCGGTCAGCACTGCACTGTGCGCGCCTGGAATTATCTGGCTGTTCAGATTGGGCATAGAGGTATATTTTTCGCTCTGGCAAGAGCACCATTCCATGGATAGTTATTATGTTGTGAGTATATCAATTCCCGTCATCTTATTGAGCTTTGAGTGGCTTTTCTTTAGAAATTGACGCATCACCAAAATCGTACTTCACAACCCCGTAACGACACACCGCACACTTTAAAGGGATGACCTTCCCATACTTATGATGTCCGTCACAGAACAGCCACACTCCACGGTTAAGGGCGTACCAGTTCACGGAGCTTCAACCATACTTTTGTCATGCTTTCCCCCAACCTGTACAAAAAGCATACAACAAAAAGAACAACATGAGGCTCAAATGATCCTACAGAAAGAAACCTACCATCTGATTAAGATTATCGCTGTCACCTCTATGTTGACGGTTATGGCGGGTGTCAGCATAACGGCCAAAGCTGAAACCAGCTCTGCGGATGAAGCCGCATGGCTGCAACATTTAAAACAGCTACAAGATAAAGATGGATTGAGACAAAACGGCGCCCACAATGCTAACTTGGTCAACCCTGGTTGGATCGTGATACCTGGTGCAGGTGACAAAACGGTTGTGATTACCAGCCAAGATATAAAGTTTTTAACCGCGAGCCTTTCGGGCCCAAAGAAAAAACCCACCTTTCGTAAACTCAGCCTGAATTATCAGGCTGAGTTAAGCGAAAAGCTGGTGTATTTAAAGTTTTTCTATAACTTTTAGAACAGTTTAGCGGTGTTGTTTGATGGGAAACACCGCCCTTAAACCTTACCTAGGAATAAGGTTCAATTCCCTTGCCAGAACCCAACAATACTGCCAGCCAGCGGGTATCCTTATAGCTTTCAAGGGCTATTTTCACTGTCATAGTTAACGGCACAGAAAGTAACATTCCAACTGGGCCAAGCACCCACCCCCAGAAAACCAAAGAAGCAAAAACGACCAAGGTGGAGAGATCCAATCCTTTGCCCATTACCCGCGGCTCAAGCACATTACCTATCAGTACATTAATTAGCACATAACCCAAAGCCGTTAATGCGGCGTCGCCTAACCCAAGCTGAATCAATGCCAACAGCACAGGCGGAACCGCCGCAAGTAAAGACCCCAGATTGGGAACAAAATTAAGAAAAAAGGCCAATAAACCCCATAAAACCGGGTAATCCACATCTAATATAAACAATAACCCCATAGCCAATAGGCCAGTTAACAAGCTTAGAGATGATTTAATGGCCATGTATTGATTAACACTGCCCGTAAAACGCTCAAGTGCGTCTACGCTATTGGTTGAGCCTTTTTGTATATAAGCCAGCTTATCCGTGAGGCGCACCTCTTCGGCCAAGATAAAAATCACAGTTAACAAGATCAGAAAGGCGTTGGTCATCACATTCCCCAACGAAGCCAGCGTATTACCGGCAAGGGACAAGGCTACACTTGGGTTGAGATTCTCTTTGATGAGATCAGTTGATAACTCAATACCCCAACCCAATAAAAGCGCCTGTAACTTTTCTAAAAGTCCATGCATACGCATCTCGTACTCGGGCAGGTCGGCACGAAAATCGTTAATTGACGAACCAATAACAATCCCAACAACAACACCAACCAGCACCACGCCACAAATAATAATGACTAGAGCCAGAGCACTGGGAACACCTTTATCTTTCAGCCAGGACAAAGGAGGTGAAGCAATAATCGCAATAAACAGAGACAGTAAGAACGGCACCAGCATATCGCTCGCATAACGCAGGCCTGCGATCACCACAATCGCTGCTGCCGCAACAAAAAGAAATCTCATCATTGGAGAAACTGTATTCATAGCGCTCTCTGTTTTTTATTTTTATCTAGCATAGCGGATTAGTCGGCTTCTAGCTTGTCCTGGCTTTCTATTTTACTTGCTTATTCTGGCGTTCTATTTCACTTGATAGCCGCTCAAGTTGAACCTTAATCTCTTCCAACCCGGTTGCTGTAAATAAGAAAGGGGGGCGCTGCTCGCCGATATAGTGCTCTTCGTCTATTCGCTCGCAAGCCAGTCGAATATCTTCCAGTAACGCATCGTGACGAATGGGGTAATCACAGAACACTCGCCAACCATTCTCTGTGGCCTGCCCTAACAACACCCATTCCAATAACTGCTTAACGGCTGGACGCTCCACACGGTAAATAGGTGTTTTAACCCAGAGCAGTATCCCGACAAACGACAGGCAGACAATCAGGGAAACGAGAAGAGGAATCAACAAATTCATAGTTATCCCTTAAATAGTTATCCCCTAAAAAATCAGACTCACTGTTTAGCGGTATTGATCCCCTGAAACTTTT
>JAUVQU010000231.1 GCA_030597965.1 Cellvibrionaceae bacterium | reverse complement strand
ATCCAGTGGCGTCAACCTCAATGGTCTGGATATTGATACCGCGCCCAGAACTTTATTCGGGACTCAACTAAGATGGCAAATACAGGCAAGCACTGCGCTGGAATTGGAACTCAATCACACTGGGGACTATTACCTCGACCCCCAAAACCAGCACCGCTATCCGGGACATGAACTTGTCAATCTGCGTATTGAGCACCAACTCACTCAAAAAACCAAACTGAAATTTCGACTGATCAATCTGCTTGATGAGGATTATGCAGAGCGAGCAGACTATGCCTTTGGCAGCTATCGTTATTTTGTAGGTGAACCAAGAAGTTTTTATGGCGAGATAAGCACTCAGTTTTAATTTCATATTTTAAATTTTAGAGTTGTAAGCAATAATAACGCCTACACTAAATGAATAAACCAAAAACAATGAAGGACGCAGTTATGTCACAATCATTACTTACCCATAAGTTGCAATGGCGAGGCCTGTTGTTACTGGTCGGCCTGAGTGTTCTCACTGGCTGCGGCTCACCACCAGGGGACATTGATTATTCGGGGCCCACTTCAGAATGGCTCCAGGTTGGTGGCAGTGAACAGCGACAGCAGTTCACTCCTCTGACACAAATCAGTAAAGACAATGTAAAAGATCTGGAAGTAGCCTGGATTCACAATTCCGGTGATTATGCCCGCGAAAGTGACGGCTCAGGATTAGTCACCGCCATGGAAGCATCCCCGCTGGTGGTGGACGACACGCTTTACTACTGCACCCCCTATGATCGAGTGTTTGCGCTTGATCCTGAAACGGGCGAAGAGCGCTGGGTATACGATCCAAAGATTAATTCCGAGGGTGTACTGACCCACATCTGCCGAGGGGTCAGTTATTGGGAAGACGAACAAGCGAGCGCTGATCAGGTATGCCGACAGCGAATTTATGTGGCAACCGTCGATGCCCGCCTGATCGGTCTGGACGCAAAAACAGGGAAGCCCTGCGAAGATTTTGGCGATAAGGGTACGGTTGACCTGATGCATGGCGTGGGCGATGAATTTCGCAATACTGGTAGCTATCCGACTTCGCCGCCACTGGTCATAAATAACAAGTTAGTGGCTGGTGCGATGGTCGTAGACAATCAAAGTTCACGCGCAGCTGCCGGTGTTGTTCGCGCCTTTGATACCCGCACAGGAGAATTAACCTGGGCCTTTGACCCCGTACCCCCCAGCATGGATCCGGTAACAGTTGAAGATGTGGCCAACGGTGAAATCTTCACGCCTTCAACACCCAACAGCTGGGGACTGATCACCGGTGACCCCAAGTCCGGTATTGTCTATGTGCCCATGGGGAACCAGGCTAACGATTTCTGGGGCGGCGAGGAAAGAGGCGGCCTGGACTACTACGGTACGGCACTGGTGGCTTTGGACGCAGATACCGGAGAAGTACTCTGGCATTTCAAGGTGGTGAATCACGATTTGTGGGATTACGATATTGCCGCGCAACCCGTTCCTTACGAGCAAGTTACTGACGCAGGCAAGGTGCCGGCTGTTATCGTCGCCACCAAAATGGGGCATATATTTCTGCTCAACGCCAAAACCGGCGAGCCATTATTTCCGGTAGAAGAGCGTCCAGTACCACAAACGGATGTCCCCGGCGAATACACGGCACCAACACAGCCATTCCCCACCAAGCCTGCGCCGCTAATGCCAGACCTAGAAAAAGACGACTTCCTAGCTATCTTTGGCTTTGTGGGCAGGGGCGAGTGCGAGGATTTATTGAAAAAATTCCGTTATGAGGGTATTTTTACGCCCCCTTCATTAAAGGGCTCACTGCAATTTCCGGGGCCGGTTGGTGGCGTAAACTGGGGCGCTGTATCGCTCAATCCGCAAACCAATGTGGCCATTATGAGCTATCACCGCTTCCCGTTTATAATGACACTCGTGCCGCGTGAAGAGGGTCAGGATTACGCCTTTCCACAACATGGCGCCCCCTATGCCACGTTAATGGATCTGTTCGGCACGTCCTACGGCGCACCTTGCGTGCAGCCACCGTGGAGCTATCTGACGGCCATTGATATGAACACCGGCGAGCAACTCTGGAACCAGCCTTTCGGCACTCTGGAAAACATGGTACCTATGGGAGGCCTGTTCCCCTGGGGTGGTATGGCACTGGGAGGCAATTTACAGACAGCTACCGGCTTGAGCTTTATTGGTGCCACCATGGACAATCAGTTCAGAGCCTTTGACAGCGGTACCGGGGAATTGCTTTGGGAAGTCGGCGTACCCTACGCCGCCCACGCAATGCCCATGAGCTATCGACTGAAGAAAAACAGCAAGCAATACATTGTGATTGCATCCGGCGGCAAGGGACTGTTTGAATCCATTGGGTCACAGACGGGTGATTCACTGATTGCCTACAGCCTTCCTGACTAGGCACTTTATGCCCTGTGGGTACGCTGTATAAAGAAAAAAGGTCAATCCGAGAGGGTTGGCCTTTTTTTGTTATGCGGGGCAGACCCCAAATTTAAGTCTGGGCGGGCCTTTATGCTCTGTGAATACAGCACCCTGCCTTCACTTAATGCCTCTGCTAATGCCTCTGCACTCATGCACCCAAAATATAGCCGCTCGTTGGTAACACTGGGATCATAATCTGTCCGCAGTTAATCCAACGCGGCATTAAAATATTTAGCGAGAAGACTAATAATTTGCCGACTCATTGATCTTAATCAAGCGTGAGATTTTTAATTCTTATCGATCTAATTTAATCTAAGAGTAGCGTCTGATTGTGTGCAGATAGACTGCGTGCGATCATTAGGTAAAAAATAAAAAGAGAGTAAGGCTATGGCTGTAGTTACGCGAGTTACGCGGTTTATGTGTTTGGGGGCTTTTGTGACCTCAATGTTTTTTAGTATTTCCGCATCGGCTGAAACCGATGTAGAGGAAGCGAAGCGTCTATACCGCGACCACTGTCGGGTCTGCCATGAAACTGGTTCTGAACACGGTAAGTACACACCCGTGTCTTATATTCAGATTCAGTGGGAACGTTTTTTCGATAAAAAATACAAACGTAAGCATAAAAAGGTTCTCGACGAGCATCATGGTGGACAACCCGTGATGGATGTCATTGATTCGGAAACTCTTGAGAAAATAAGAAAGTTTACTATTGACCATGCGGCTGACACAGATCAGCCCATGACTTGCGGTTAAATTGGGGAGCGTAAAATGAAAATTAAAATGAAAAAGGCGAAGCTTTCTCTGGCCATTGGGCTGAGTGTATCACTGCTGTCGATGGCACCAGCACTACAAGCGGCCACGGTTGAAGAACTCAGTGAGCAGATGATGCAAATGCAGAAGCACATGCAGGCAATGGAAGCTGAGCTGCAGCAATTGCGTAAAAAGGATCAGCCCGTATCTAAAGATGGCAATATTGTTATTACCACACATGATTACGGAGAATTAAAAGAAGAAGTACTGACCCTGCGTGAAGACATCGATGATCTGGATGACCGACTGATGGCGCCGGAAAAGCACGCCGTGGTTGATGGCATTGAATGGGGTGGGGATTTCCGCTTTCAAGTTCACTCTGTCAACGCGCAGGTTCCCTCACATATCAGTGGTTTAGGGGTTGGTCTGGATAACTGGCAAAATGGTATTCAGCCACAAATGATTGCAATGCTAGAAGATGACAGTCAGGGGCCTCCTCTTCTGAAGCCGGGCTGGGGTTTTGCCGACCTCAAGCAGGTTGTCCAAGGCTTTT
>JAUVQU010000072.1 GCA_030597965.1 Cellvibrionaceae bacterium | reverse complement strand
TTTTTCGTAACCGGCTTCGTCCACGGACATTTCACGTTCGCGCGCAATATCAGCGGTCAAATCCAGCGGGAAACCGTAGGTGTCATAAAGCGTGAATACCACATCGCCCGGGATCACATCACCGTCGATAGATTTCAGTGCTTCTTCCAGAACAGCCAGCCCTTTATCGAGGGTCTTTTCAAATTGGCGCTCTTCAGCCAACAATACTTTTTCAATTTGCGCCTGATTTTCTTTTAGCTCTGGATAGGCGTCACCCATCTCCGCCACCAAGGCCGCAACCAACTTGTGGAAGAAGGCTTGCTTCTGCCCCAATTTATGGCCGTGACGAATCGCGCGGCGAATGATGCGGCGCAACACATAGCCACGACCTTCATTCGACGGTAAGACACCGTCGACCACCAGGAAGGCACAAGAACGTATGTGATCGGCAATCACACGCTGGGATTTGTTTTCTAAATCATCATTACCTGTAGCCGCCGCAGAGGCCTTCAGCAGGCTTTGAAACATGTCGATTTCATAGTTGGAGTGAACACCCTGCATGATCGCCGCAATACGCTCCAGCCCCATACCCGTATCAACCGAGGGCTTAGGCAGTGGCTCCATGGTGCCATCCGCATGGCGATTAAACTGCATGAAGACGTTATTCCAGATCTCAATGTAACGATCGCCATCCTCTTCTGGAGAGCCCGGCAGGCCACCCCAAATATCTTCACCGTGATCGTAGAAAATTTCAGTACACGGGCCACACGGGCCTGTGTCACCCATTGCCCAAAAGTTATCGGACTTGTATCGACCACCCTGATCACCTATACGAATAATACGTTCGGCCGGAACGCCAACGCTGTTCCGCCAGATATCAAAAGCCTCATCATCTTCGGCGTATACAGTCACCGTCAGCTTGTCGGCTGAAATATTCAACCAGTTGCTGGAGGTTAAGAATTCCCAGGCATAAGCAATGGCATCCTGCTTGAAATAATCACCAAAGCTGAAGTTACCGAGCATTTCAAAGAAGGTATGGTGACGTGCGGTATAACCCACGTTCTCAAGGTCATTGTGCTTACCGCCGGCACGAACACAGCGCTGTGAACTGGTGGCGCGAGTGTAGCTGCGCTTATCTTCGCCCAGAAAAACATCTTTAAATTGCACCATGCCCGCATTGGTAAACAGCAAGGTGGGATCATTACCCGGAATCAGCGAACTACTGGGCACAATGGTATGACCTTTGCTCTCAAAGAATTTCAGGAAGGCTTCGCGTATTTCTGCGCTTTTCATAAATCAGTTCCGATGTTCGACTATTAGGGTAAAAGTTGCTGCCAATAGCTTCGGTAAACAATAAGGTTTGTGCTGACATTCCCGCCAACACGCTTAAAAGCTGGTCATTATATAAGAAAAGGCCGCGAACACCGAATGGGTTGCGGCCTTTTCTTATCGTGACACCTTCTCACGAAAGCTATTTTGCTCCCATGCTGCGTCACAAACATGCTCAATCGGTCATTTATGAATATAAACTCGCTCTTTGTGCGTGTTTCTTTCTCTCTTAAGAGAGCTTACTTATGGTGCCTAGAAGCAAACTAGCGTCCGTGAAAAGGCATCAGAAAAACTACAAAAAAGATATTTTTTAGAAAAACTAGAAGCCCAGATTACCTTCTGTAAAACGTTTGTCGCCCAAAATATGCAGGTGCAGATGAAAGACCGTTTGTCCTGCCTGCTCGCCGTTATTAACAATTAAGCGGAAAGCATCACCAATACCCAACTGTTTGGCTATTTCACCGGCCCTCAACATCAATCGCCCCAATAGAGCCTGGTCTTCAGCGGTGGCATCCACCAGGCGAGTAATTGGAGTGCGCGGAATCAGTAAGACATGCACCGGCGCCTTAGGGGCAATATCATTAATACAAATACAATCGTCGTCTTGATAAACAATATCAGCGGGGATTTCACCCTGCATAATACGTGTAAAAATAGAGACATCTGTCATGAAACCTACCCTCAGGCAGTCTTTTCTTCTTCGGTTAACTGACGCGCTTCGCCTTCCAACATAACGGGAATACCGTCACGTACGGGATAGGCTAATCCACTGGCACGGCAAACTAATTCTTGTTTTTCCTGATCATATTCAACCGGCGCCTTGCTAACCGGACAGACCAAGAGGCTTAACAATTTCTTATCGATCATACTGATTTCCAATATTTCAAAATAGAACAAATAGGCTGACGGGTATCTTACTCAACATGACACATTTTGTCTTCGCCATTTACTCCCTTTGCACATACTCCCTTTACACTACCCCCCTGCCCCGTCATTCAGTGTTCTGCGTGACATGTCTTTGAGCCTCATCCATGGGCGGAACCAATAACTGAGGATCAACCCGCTGATTTCTCCAATTCATCCGCCAATCCAGGTGCGGGCCTGTCGCACGACCGGTCGAGCCCACCTCAGCAATGGAGTCACCCTGTTTCACTTCATCTCCTTTTTGCACCAGAATCTTACTTAAATGCAGGAATGACGAAGACAAACCATGTCCGTGATCAATAATCAGCGTGCCACCAGAAAAAAACATATCCGTATGAGCCAGCGTTACCTTACCTCCTATAGGCGCAGCCACCAGAGTACCGGTTGGCACAGCCACATCAACACCATAGTGGGGTCTTCCCGGCGAACCATTGTAGTAACGCTGACTGCCATAGACGCCACTGATTCGGCCAAGTGTCGGCCAATGAAAGTCTTCTAAAAAGTCCACTCGATCTGTAATCGGCTTGCGCGCCATTTTTACCATTCGGCCTTCGCGGCGGATGCGCTTAAGATGCTCAGGGTCAGGCTTAACCGTTTGAGACGGAACACCTTCAACCCGCTGAACATTGTATTCACGCTGGCTGACAGCATAGGTTTGACGCCACTCGCCCACATCAGTCTTTACTTCAAGGTCTACGGACTCGGGCGCGTCCCGATCCAATCCCAGTACAAATTCGCCATTTTCAGTCAGCGGAACTTTATGACCCAGGAATTTCACCTCGGCCGTTGGCGATGTTTTTCCGAATAAAACAGAACCCTGCAACCATTCACCCGACACTGTCACCGTCTCTGATACCGCCACACATGAAATCGCTGAACCCAATACAAAAGCGATGGCTCGCCAGCCCGTAATCCACTTCATTATTAACCTGCCCTCATCTAATCAAATCGATACCCGCACAATACTGCATAAACAGCATTCTTCAAACTTCTGTAATCCGCTAGACTGTAGACAACAAAACAATGACATTTATTCGGACGACTGGATGCCAATACTGCTGAACTGTGATTTGGGCGAGCACGACCACGAGCCAACTATGGCGATCGAAAAAGGCATCATGCCCTATATTGATCAGGCCAACGTTGCCTGTGGGTTTCACGCAGGAAATACTCACACCATGACGGAAACCGTCAGGCTGGCCACACAGTTTACCGTGCAACTGGGGGCTCACCCCTCATACCCAGACAAAGAAAATTTTGGGCGCCATAGCATTGCCTGCAGTCAAGAGGAGCTGCATGAAGACCTGATTGCACAGATCAACACACTGCAGGACATTGCACTCAACCAAGGTGTTTCACTGGATTACGTAAAACCCCACGGCGCGCTGTACAACGACATGATGAAGGATAGAAATATAAGAGAAACCATCTTTTCTGCTATTGCCACATATCAAAAAGGTACGTCCCCCGAACAGCCATTGAAGCTGATGCTACAGGCCACCCCCCAACAAGATGCCATTACAGAAGAAGCAAAAAAAGCTGGCGTAGATATTTTATTTGAAGCTTTTGCCGATCGAGCTTATACCGATGAAGGACTGCTCGTCTCTCGCAGCCAGGCAGGCGCATTACTCACCACCAATGAAGCCCTAAAACAAACTCGGCAATTGATTAACTCAGGCACAATCACATCGATTAACGGTAAAATATTACCACTCCATGTTGACTCACTCTGTGTACACGGCGACAACCCTGCCGCACTGGCGCTGACCCAAAACATCCGCAGCCTGCTAGACACGTGCAAACAATGACGACATCCCGCAACCCAAACAACACCGTCAAACCAAAGATAACTATAAAAACTGCCGGCGAAGACAGCGTGATCGTCTATATCGATGCCACCCCAAGTCGGGAGACTTCAAATCTGATCGCCCAACTTAACCAACAACTACAACTTCAAATTGCGCCGTGCATTGTCGACACCATTCCTTCCTATATTTCACTTTGGGTTCAATATCGATTCGAGCTCCTCAGCCACCAGGCACTGATCCAGTTGATCAACAGACTATGGTCCAACCACGCTGAAGCCACCGAAAAATCGCATCTCTTTTACTCTGCAGATGACCTCCCAGCCGACACCCAGACTGCGAAGCCGAAAAAGTGCTCTAAAGAAATTATCTTGCCCGTGTATTACGGTAAGGAGTGTTCGCCTGATATAGATCGCATCACTGATCTATCCGGTTTATCCCGAGAACAGATTATTGAACTGCACAGTCAGACCAGCTACACGGTTTATGCTATTGGTTTTGCCCCCGGCTTTGCCTATTTGGGTGAAATAGATCCGCGCATGGCCACACCTCGATTAGCAACACCACGCAGCCACGTACCTAAGGGTGCTGTCGCCGTTGCAGACCAACAAACGGCTATCTATCCAGCCGATTCACCAGGGGGTTGGAACATCATTGGCAATTGCCCGCTGGAAATGTTCAACCCTGATAATGTGCCTGCATCGCCATTTACTACTGGCAATACGGTCAAGTTCCGCGCCATAGATCGCGACGAATTTATAGCTCTTGGAGGAAAAATTCCATGAGCGGTTTTGCCGTATTAAAACCAGGGGTATTGACCACCATTCAAGACGGTGGTCGAACGGGTCAATTCCATCTTGGTTTAACTAATGGCGGCCCGATGGATCGCTACAGTTTTGAATGGGCCAACCAACTGGTCGGCAACCGCGCTGATCAAAGCGTCCTAGAAATCACTCTTGGCGGGTTACAACTACGCGCACTCACCACGACTCGTATCGCCGTTACCGGCGCCGAAATGGATTTGCGTATTAATGGTATATCCAAAGAACGCTGGCGCAGTCACAGTGTTTATCCCAATGACACAATTGAATTAGCACACGCTAAAAAAGGTTGTCGTGCCTACTTAGTTGTTGCCGGAGGATTTATAGTACCCAATAGCTTCGGCAGCACCAGCACGGTCATTCGAGAAGGTATCGGCGGGATTAATGGCGGCGCTCTAAAACGAGGTGATTTTTTGCCTTGCCTGGATCACGACACAGAACAACACCTAAAAGCTCCAACAGAAATAATACCCGTATTTTACAGCCCCAAAGACCCTGTCGTTTTAACTCGGCGTATTATCCTGGGTTATCAGTCGGAATCATTACAGGCGCTGCAGGATAGTTTTTTCAAGCAGGAATACACCATCTCTCAAGCTGCAGATCGCATGGGCTATCGACTGCAGGGCTCAAAACTTTCCCTCCCCACTAAAGCACTGTATTCCGAGGGGATCAGTTATGGTGCTGTGCAAATCCCACCGGACGGGCAACCCATTATTCTGCTGAATGACCGACAAACAATTGGTGGCTATCCAAAGATGGGCACTGTTCTTTCAAGCGACTGCTATCGTCTTGCTCAGGCGCAGCACCCACACAAAGTGCACTTTAAACAGATAAGTCTTGAAGAAGCACAAAGAATTAAAAAAGAAGAAAGACTTACAGAGAAAAACTGCCCGCCTATAAACATCAAGTGAACAACCCCTAGGGTCTGCTGGCGAATGGTTCGCCAGCAGGGCTAGCTCCTACAAAGTATCGGTTCGACCTACGTCAAAAAGCGGCTTTGATCTGCGCTGATGTAAAACCACGATAGTTTAAAAAGTTCTGCTGTTTTGCTTTTAATTTAAAGTCGTCTGGCTTCTCCAGTGAGAATTTCTTTTCTCTCACATTAACTGCAGCTAAATACCAATCGTATTCATCTGAAGTCAATTCAGTATCAATTAAGTGGTGATCTACACCGCGCTCCTTTAATTCCATCGCTATACGCTGTGGCCCAAATCCTTTCTTCCAACGCATTCTTGTATAGGCTTCTGTAAAACGTGTCTCGGATTGCCATCCCTCATCACAAAGTTGCGACAACAGATCACTTATCTCTTTAATATTTTGACAATCGGGAAAGCGTTTTTGTAATTTAGAGATCAATTCAAAACGAGAGTGCTCTCGTCGCGCTAACACTTCAATAGCGTAATGACGCATACGTTTTGCACGCTGAAGTTGTTGCTGCTGTTCTTTCAAACGAAAAGGATTATCTGCCGCTTCCAGAGACTGAGCTTCTGAAACTTCACGTACAGAAAAGTCTTTAGATTCATCGATCAATTCAGGGCACAAATAAGATTCACCGCCAAAGCTCAGGCCACTCATTTATCTACTCCAAAAAACAGGACTCAATTGAGCCCTGTAAATTGTGACTGCCATTATTCAGTTACAGCTGCTTTTTCTGCGACGTCAGTCTGTGGTAATAATTGTGCACGAATATTATCTTCAATACTCTTGGCAATTTCCGGATTCTCTTTCAGGTATTTCACAACATTATTTTTGCCCTGACCAATCTTGTTACCTTGATGGCTATACCAAGAACCTGCCTTATCAACCAACCCCAACTTAACACCATAGTCGATGACTTCGCCGAGTTGATTAATTCCTGTTCCATACAAAATTTGAAATTCTGATTGCTTGAACGGCGGTGCTACTTTGTTTTTCACCACTTTAACTCGGGTCTCGTTACCAACCACCTCGTCACCTTCTTTCACGGCACCAATGCGGCGAATATCCAAGCGTACAGAGGAATAGAATTTAAGCGCATTACCACCCGTGGTGGTTTCCGGGTTACCGAACATCACACCAATTTTCATGCGAATCTGGTTAATGAAAATAACCAGGCAATTTGCGTTTTTAATATTACCGGTCAGTTTACGCAGAGCCTGAGACATCAAACGTGCTTGTAAACCGACGTGGTGATCACCCATATCGCCTTCAATTTCTGCTTTTGGTGTCAACGCAGCTACTGAATCGATCACCAATACATCGATCGCACCAGAGCGGACCAACATGTCAGTCACTTCCAGTGCCTGCTCACCCGTGTCAGGTTGCGATACGATCAAGTCGTCTACCTGCACACCCAGCTTCTCTGCGTAGACTGGATCTAACGCGTGCTCGGCATCAATAAAGGCACAGGTGCCACCGACTTTTTGCGCTTCGGCAATCACCTGTAATGTCAGAGTGGTTTTACCGGAGGACTCAGGGCCATAGATTTCAACGATTCGGCCTTTCGGCAGGCCGCCTATGCCCAATGCAATGTCCAGACCTAAAGAACCCGTCGATATGGCTGGAATTCTTTCGCGCGGCTTATCGCCCATGCGCATAGCCGTTCCCTTTCCGAACTGACGCTCAATTTGGCTTAGCGCCGCCTCTAATGCCTTTCCTTTATTAGATTCCATAACCGACCCCGAAGACTGTTTAGTTTTTATCTTTTTAATGTTAATTCTACTTTTAATTAATTATGTTTGTATCAAACAACAAAGCGGTTGTAATGCATCCGTTTTATGCCGTATTGGTAGCTATTGAAGCACAAGAAAAAACAACTGTACAGAAAAACAGTACTATTTTTTTATACAGGGGTTTTGCAAAGGCCAATTAAGCCTTTCAGCGCATGCCCAGTGGCGGCTAACCGCACCGCTTCACGGTCGCCAGAAAAGATAATTTTCTCTGAAAAAACAGTAGCTTGTGATCCCCAGCAAAACCAGACACACCCCACTGGCTTATCATCTGTGCCACCGGTTGGCCCCGCGATACCACTGGTGGCTACGGCAATATCCGCGCCGTTATCCAGTACTCCCGCCATCATTGATTCGACCACTTGCTGGCTCACGGCACCATATTCATCCAGCAAATTACTCGGCACGCCTACGAGTTTTTGTTTGCTCGCATTGGAATAAGTAACCAGCCCTTCATGGAACCATTCAGAGCTACCAGATACTGCAGTAATCGCCGCCGCGACCATACCGCCGGTGCAGGATTCGGCTGTGCCAACCACCCGCTCTCGTGCCAGTAAATGTTCGCCCAACTGTGTGGCCAGCTCTATAATATTTGAGTTGTTCAAGTCGCACCTGTATGTAATGAGTAAAACCACTTAATGCTCAATATTCAGGTCTGAATATAATCTAATTAAGCCATTAATGCAGTCCCCCTAGGGGGCCGGAGTCGTCTTAGGGGACTCCGACCCATGAACACCCAAATATGTATCCAGCTCCGTATAAATTTTGCTGGGAAAACGGCTGTGAGAGCCGTCTCGCTTTTGCTAGAATCGACGACTTATTGCCGCCATTGACGCGCCCCATTTCTTGACCAAAAGCATAATAATGAGCAAAAACAGCACCTTAGAAAAATCTACCAGTACACAGCACACACCCATGATGCAGCAGTACTTAAGAATTAAGTCTGAGCACCCCAGCGAGCTGGTGTTTTATCGTATGGGTGATTTCTATGAGATGTTTTTTGATGACGCCAAGAAGGCCTCTGATCTTCTCGACATTACCCTCACTGCCCGTGGTAAATCCAACGGTGAACCCATTCCTATGGCGGGTATTCCCTACCATTCCGCCGATGGTTATTTAGCGAAGTTGGTTCGCCTTGGCGAATCCATTGCTATTTGCGAGCAGATTGGTGACCCAGCCACCAGCAAAGGGCCGGTTGAACGCAAGGTTGTGCGCGTGGTTACCCCCGGCACCGTCAGTGATGAATCTCTACTCGATGCGAGCCGAGACAACCTGCTTGTTGCTCTGCATATTGTTGAAGATACCTTTGGTTTGGCCTCACTGGATATTGGCTCAGGTCGATTCCAGATATTGGAAGTGGAAGGGTTGGATGCCGCGCTTGGTGAATTACAGCGCCTTAACCCTGCCGAACTTTTAATTGCCGAAGACATTATAGAAACCTCACTGGTAGAAACCGCACCGATAGCAAGACGTCGCGGCCTACGCCGCCGCGCGCCCTGGGAATTCGATTCAGAGACTGCCCAGCGCTTATTGACCGAGCAATTTGGCACGCAGGATCTGGGTGGCTTTGGCTGCCAACACCTCACCACCGCTCTTTGTGCTGCTGGCTGCCTGTTATCTTATGCCCAGGAAACACAGCGCACGGCACTGCCGCACATCAACAGTATTTGCAGTGAAAGCCGTGATGAATCCGTAACAATGGATGCGGCCACACGCCAAAACCTTGAGCTGGACATCAACCTCAAAGGCGGTGAAGACAACACCCTATTCCATGTTTTAAATAAATCAGCCACCGCCATGGGCGGTCGTTTATTGCGCCGCTGGCTCAACCGACCCTTACGTAACCTGGCGATACTGAATGCACGCCAGAGCGCCATTGCCAAGCTGCAAGAAAACTACCGCTTTGAGCCGTTACACCAAAGCCTCAAACAAATTGGCGACCTGGAACGAATTCTTGGTCGACTGGCATTGCGGTCAGCACGCCCACGCGATTTATCTCGCTTATACACATCACTGGCAACCTACCCTGAACTGCAAAGTCAGCTGGCCGTCATAGATTGCTCACACTTGAAGCTACTTGCCCAGCAGGTAGGGACTTTTCCAGATATCGAAGAGCTCTTAGAAAAAGCCATTATCGAGAACCCACCCGTGGTCATACGCGATGGCGGCGTCATTGCCGAAGGCTATGACGAAGAGCTGGATGAACTGCGAAACATCAGCACTAACGCCGGACAGTTCCTGATTGATCTGGAAACCCGGGAGCGTGAGAAAACCGGAATTAATACACTCAAAGTTGGCTACAACCGCGTGCACGGTTACTACATTGAGATAAGCCGATTACAATCCGACAAAGCCCCGGTGGAATACATTCGCCGTCAAACGCTGAAAAATGCCGAGCGTTTTATTACGCCTGAATTGAAAGTGTTTGAAGACAAAGCCCTGTCGGCCAAGAGCCGTGCCCTCACCCGTGAAAAGGCGCTCTATGAGGAGATTATTGAAACCCTGAACAAGCAACTGGTACGCCTGCAGGAAGCCGCTGCCGCCGTCTCCGAGCTGGATGTACTCACCACACTAGCCGAGCGTGCCGATCAACTGAACTTCACCCGCCCAGAGTTAACCGAACAACCGGGTATCAGCTATCAAGCCGGCCGTCACCCCGTGGTTGAGCAGGTCTCCGAGCACCCCTTTGTCCCCAACGATCTGCACTTTGACGACGAGCGCGAAATGCTAATTGTCACCGGCCCGAACATGGGTGGTAAATCGACCTACATGCGCCAAACCGCATTAATTGTATTGCTTGCTCACATCGGCAGCTTTGTACCTGCGGCCAGCAGCCGCATTGGGATTGTCGATCGTATTTTTACCCGTATCGGTTCATCCGATGATCTTGCCGGTGGCCGCTCAACCTTTATGGTGGAGATGACCGAGACCGCCAACATCCTCAATAATGCCACGGATAAAAGCCTGGTATTATTGGATGAAATTGGCCGTGGCACCAGCACCTTTGATGGTCTTTCATTGGCGTGGGCCTGCGCGACACAACTGGCGACCACGGTGAAAGCCTT
>JAUVQU010000198.1 GCA_030597965.1 Cellvibrionaceae bacterium | reverse complement strand
GGTTGAGCCTCTGCGGTGGGGTGTATTCCATCGTTTTGCATCAAGTGGGGTTGGGTGGCAATAGTTTCTAAGAAAGAAGGCACGAAAGGCAGGCTATTAGTATCGGCTAGATTTACATACGCGGCACTGAATAAACGACTGTAGCGTTTGCCATAATTGGGTGGGATCTGCATGCCGAGCAGTAGAACTTCAGCCTCCTTAGCCTTACTGCGATCAATAATTTGTTGCAGTTGTTGTTCCATTGTGTGGACGGGGTAACCACGTAGGCCATCGTTGCCTCCGAGCTCGACAATCACTAGATCCGGCTGGTAAAGATCAAGTAGCTTAGGTAACCGCGCGTTTGCTCCGCCACTGGTTTCTCCACTGATACTGGCATTGATCACTGAGATGTTGCGTTTTTGTTCGTCCTTTTGCTCCGCCAGCCGATTGCGCAGTAATTGTACCCAGCCATCCTTCTCATCCATACCGTAGCCAGCGCTTAAGCTATCACCTAATACTAAGATGCCAGCGGCGTGTGAAAAGCTGCAGATACAGCTTAAAAGCATAGTGAATAGGAAGCGTTTGGTCATAGAGGCGGTCATATAGAAAGTCATCCAGCGTGTTATTCTATGTGTAGCTATTGTCATCAGTTTAAATGATTTAAACAGTTTATCTTGGAAATTTGAGTATGTTAAATGCAGAGTCTATCTGTAAACACGTTAAGACCGCTTCTGGGTCGTTGGATATTTTACAGAATGTAAGTTTGAGTCTGGGCGCAGGTGAAAGCCTGGCGATTACCGGTACATCGGGATCGGGAAAATCCACCTTACTTGGGCTTTTGGCGGGCTTGGATACGCCCAGCTCCGGCGACATTACCTTGCACGGCCATGCGCTTTCCACTTTAGACGAAGAGGGGCGGGCAAGCGTTAGAGCGCAACATGTGGGCTTTGTGTTTCAGTCCTTCCAATTGCTGCCAGGGTTGAGTGCATTAGAAAACGTTATGATGCCTTTAGAGTTGCACGGCATGAGCGATGCAGAAGCTAAGGCCATTTATTTTTTAACCCGGGTAGGTCTCGCTGATCGTCTTGATCATTACCCGCGCCAGCTATCCGGTGGGGAACAGCAGCGTGTGGCCATCGCCCGCGCCTTTGCCAGTGAGCCTGATATTTTGTTTGCCGATGAGCCAACGGGTAACTTAGACACCACCACGGGCGCTAAGGTGATTGAGTTGTTGTTCGAGTTGAATCGAGAGCAGGGTACTACTCTGGTATTGGTGACCCACGAGCAACGTTTGGCTGAGCATTGTGCCCAGCAGATTCGCATTGAAGGCGGGCGCGTGGTTGAAACTGCCGAAGCTGGCCCCGTTGCTCAATCTCTTTCTTCGATTTCATAAGCGCCTCGTGATGAATTCAAAATCAAATACAACGCCTTCATGGCGTTTAGCGCTCAAGCTTTTATGGCGTAACTGGCGCAGTGGTGAGATGAAAATTCTGGCAGGCGCTCTGGTTTTGGCGGTGGCCGTCGTTACCTGTATTGCGGTGTTTACTGGGCGCTTAGAGAACACCCTGGTCAATCAAAGTCATCAGTTTTTAGGCGCTGATCGTGTGGTCAGCAGCAGTCAGGCGATACCTGAAAGCTGGGAGCAGTTGGCAATAGATGAGGGTGTCGAGTTTGCCTACACCACGGAATTTTCTTCCATGGTGTTTGCTGGTGAGCGAATGCACTTGGCTTCTGTAAAGGCTGTCAGCCAAGCCTACCCATTAGTGGGCCAGTTAAAAATCAGTACGCAGCCTTTCAGCACTCAAGCCGAGCAGGTCAAAACGACGAACGAGGTGCCAGTGCCCGGTGAGGCCTGGGTAGATTCCCGCATACTGCCCCTGTTGAATGTCGAGCTTGGCGGTGAGATTTACGTCGGTGAGAAAGCCTTAATTGTCAGTCAGGTGATCATTGATGAACCGGATCGTGGCAGTAATTTATCCGTCATGGGGGCGCGGGTAATGATCAATCAAATGGATTTGGCGGCCACAGAAGTGATCCAGCCGGGCAGTCGTATTCGTTATAAATGGTTGTTGGCGGGGGATAATTCACCACTGCAGAGTTTACTTGAGCAATTAGAGCCAAAGCTGTCAGTGCATCAGAAGATACTCGATGTTGAATCATCTCAGCAGGGGCTGGCGGATACCTTAAGCAAGGCGCGAAAGTTTTTATTGCTGGCCGCGATGATCGGTGTGTTGTTGGCCGGTGTGGCTATCGCAATAGCGGCGCGCCGTTTCGCGGAGCGCCATATTGACCAGGTCGCGTTAATGAAGAGCCTTGGGGCCAGTGCCTGGTCTGTGCGTTATTTATATGGCCTGCAACTGTTGGTGCTGGGTCTGCTGGCTTCGCTGTTAGGTTTATTGCTGGGCTTTATTTTACAAAACTGGATTGCCAGTGTGTTGGCATCACTATTGCCCGTGGCATTGGGTGCGGCTCCAATTAATGCTTATTTTATTGGTTTGGTGACGGGTATTATTTGTTTGTTAGGTTTTGTGGTGCCACCGCTCTGGCATTTGCCAACAGTACCGCCTATTAAGATCTTACGTCGTGAAATTCAAATTGAAGGTGTGCGTTATTACTGGCAGGCACTGATTGGCTTGCTGGCGTTAATCGTATTAATTGGTGTGTTCAGTCAGGATGCCTGGCTAACGCTCAGTGTCGTGGGTGCGTTGTTGGCGCTGCTTACCTGTTCGGCCTTATTCGCTTCGTTATTGTTCCGGTTAGGAGAGAACTTTGGGCGCCGCGCCGGAAATATATGGCGTTTAGCTTTAGCGGGTTTAAAGCGTAACCGGCGACAGAATATTATTCAGATGATGGTCTTTGCCCTTGCGGTCATGTTGCTGTTAACGCTGACCAGTTTGCGTACCACTTTGATTGAGGAATGGCAGTTACAGCTCCCTGAAGGTACGCCTAATCATTTCTTAATGAATATTTCCCCGGCTGATGAGGCGCAAGTAGCCGCATTAATGGCCTCGAGAAATTTGGATGTGCAACAGTTGTTTCCAATGGTACGTGCACGCCTCACGCACATTAATAATCAACCTCCGACGCCAGATTTAATGGCCAGTTCTGAAGCCTTACAACGTGAGTTGAATCTAAGCTGGACAGAAACACTCAGCCAAGACAATAAAATCGTTGATGGGCTCTGGTGGGATAAGTGGCAGCCACAGAGTATTAACTCCAAAGATGTTGGCTCGAAAACCACTTTTGGTATTTCCGTAGAGCAGGATGTCGCGCAATCACTAAATTTGAAGTTGGGTGACATGATGGGTTTCAGTGTGGGGGGCTTGGTTTTGGAGGCTGAGGTGGCCAGTATCCGGCAATTAAATTGGGATTCCATGAACCCTAATTTCTATTTCTTGTTCTCGCCCGGCGCTCTGGATAATTTCTCACCGACGTTATTAACCAGTGTTTTCGTGGCTCCTGAAGATAAATTGTTTATTAATGATTTACTGCGCGCGTTACCGACTATTGTTGTCATTGAGATGGATCGAGTCATCGCACAGATTCAGTCGATTGTGGCGCAGGTTAGCATGGGCATCGAACTGATGTTGTGGTTGGTATTGCTCGGTGGCTTCTTAGTTATGTGGGCCGCGGTCAGCGCCAGTATGGATGAACGTGTTCAGGAGACCGCCTTACTGCGTGCATTAGGTAGTTCGCGCAACCGTTTATTAGGCAGCCTTTGGATCGAGTTCTCATTGCTGGGCTTATTGGCAGGCATTATGGCCGCAGTAGGTACAGAAGTACTGCTATTGTCGATGCAGAAATGGGTGTTGAACATGCAGCTCACTATTCACTGGGAGTTATGGCTAATTGGTATTGCGGGTTCTTCGCTGATGATCGGTGCAATGGGGGTGGTGTCTTGTCGTAGAGTAATTACGACCCCGCCGGGGTTGATATTGCGGGAAGTGGCTTAGGTTTAACTGGCAACTAAAACGACGCATTAAGCGCCGTTTTAGTTTTTCTTTATTGTTTTTACATTACAAATTTTTCTCTGCATATTCTGCAAGCAACGATCTTGGTACGCCCTGTAGTTTGATGTTGCCGCCGTGTTGAAAATCCTTAAATCGCTCTGTTAGGTAGGCTAGTCCAGAGCTGGTGGAGTTCAGGTAAGGTGTGTCGATTTGGGCGAGGTTGCCCAGACAGATCACTTTAGAGCCGTTACCTGCACGGGTGACGATGGTTTTAATCTGGTGCGGAGTGAGGTTTTGGCATTCATCGATCAGAATCAGGCTGTGCTGAAAACTGCGGCCTCGAATGTAGTTGAGTGATTTGAAGTGCAGGGGCACACGATCCATTACATAGTCGATGCTGCCGGATGTATCTTCGTCCTCACAGTGCAGGGCTTCGAGGTTGTCGGTGATGGCACCTAGCCACGGCTCCATTTTTTCTTTTTCAGTGCCGGGGAGGTAGCCGATGTCTTCATCCAGTCCCTGCGTACTGCGTGTCGCAATAATACGGCGGTACTGAGAAGTGGCGACGGTCATTTCGATGGAGGCGGCAAGAGCCAGAATGGTTTTTCCCGAGCCCGCCGAACCGGTGAGATTAACCAGGTGCACATCGGGATCGAGTAGCAGGTCCAGCGTCATAGCCTGGTGAATATCGCGTGGTACCAAGCCCCAGGCTTCCCGTCCCATACAG
>JAUVQU010000048.1 GCA_030597965.1 Cellvibrionaceae bacterium | reverse complement strand
TGGATGGGACATTACTCGACCTGCATTTCGACAATTACTTTTGGCTGGAACATTTACCACAGCGCTACGCGGAGGCTAATAACGTATCCTTGGAGCAGGCAACGGAGCAGCTGATGGCCCATATTCGCGCTCACGAGGGAACGCTCAATTGGTACTGTCTGGAGTTTTGGTCCGATGCGCTGCAGATGGACATCCGGGCGCTGAAGGAAGAAGTGCGGCATAAGATTGCCGTAAGACCTTTTGTGGTTGAGTTTTTACAGGCACTTCAGGCTCGGGGTAAAAAATTAGTATTGATTACCAATGCACACCCGCAAAGCGTCGATTTAAAAATGGAAGTGACGCACATTGATGAACACTTGGATATGGTGATTTCTTCCCATGAGTTTCAGCAGCCTAAAGAGGCTCAGGAATTCTGGGAGCAGCTGCAGGCCCGTGAGCAATTTGACCCTAAGCGTGCGCTCTTCATTGATGACACGGTGCGAATCCTGGACAGCGCCCGAGAGTTTGGGATTGAACATTTACTGTGTGTGCATCAACCTGATAGCCAAACGCCTCGCCAGGTAACGGAGTACAATGCCATCCATCATTTTGATGAAATCATGCCGAATTAAGTACACGTATGGATAAAGTAAGAATTGATAAGTGGCTTTGGGCGGCGCGGTTTTATAAAACCCGCAGCCTAGCCAAGCAAGCCATTGATGGCGGCAAGGTGCACTGCGATGGGCAGCGGGTGAAACCAAGTAAGGACTTGATCGTGGGCCAGACGCTGACGCTAAAACAGGGGTGGGATGAAAGATCCGTAGAAGTGATGGCGTTATCTGATCAGCGTCGGGGCGCGCCGGAAGCTCAGCGGTTGTATCAAGAAACGCCCGATAGTCTGGCGAAACGTGAGGCGGAGGCCGAACAGCGCAAATTGATGCACGGAACGGATGCCGGACGGTTACGGCGTCCGACCAAGAAGGAGCGTCGTCAGATTCATCGTTTCCAGAATATTAACGATGTTAAATAGAGTTGGGTTGAAAGTGATAGAATGCGCGGCCTTTAGAAACCCTAAGTGAAATAGTTTTATGTCCAGCAGTGATCTTCTTCATCGTTTTGTTTTTGACGACACAGATATTCGTGGCGAGATTGTCACGCTCAAGAAAAGTTATCAGCCTGTTTTACAAAACAATGATTACCCGGTTGTTGTGCAGCGCTTATTGGGTGAATTTGTTGCGGCGGTGAGTCTCATGTCTTCTTCACTTAAATTCGATGGATTATTAACCCTGCAGGCCCGAGGTGAAGGTCCTGTGCCGCTCATCGTGGCGGAATGCGATCATCTGCATGGTCTGCGCGCCGTTGCCAGTCCTGACGAGTCAGTAGATTTTTCGAGGTTTGAGGAAATGGGCATAAAGGAGCTGATTGGAGACGGCACTTTGGTGATCATTATTGAGCCGGACAAGGGGGTTCGTTACCAGGGCATTGTACCTCTCGATGGCGATGATTTGGCGGGCTGTTTAGAGCATTATTTTACACAATCGGAGCAGTTGCCGACACGTTTTTGGTTGAAGGCTGAAGGCGGTAACGCTGCTGGTTTGATGGTGCAGATGCTGCCGCAGCAAATGGCCAGCGATGAAGAAAACGCTGAGCATTGGGACACTATTGTACAGCTGGCGGATACGGTGAAGGGCGAAGAGCTGTTTGAGTTGACCCACGAGACGACCTTGTACCGCCTGTTTAACGAAGAAAAAACGCGTTTGTTTGAGCCTCAACCGGTGACTTTTCAATGCAGTTGCTCTCGGCAACGTTCGGCGGCGGCGCTGTTGTCACTGGGGCGTCCGGAGGTTGAAGCTTTGTTGGCGGAGCGAGATGTTATCGCTATAGACTGCCAGTTTTGTAACCAAACCTATAGCTTTGGTCCGCAACATTTGGACGATATTTTTGGGGCGAATGAGCAAAAACTGCACTGAATTGGTCGGCATAGACAGCTATCTTTCAGGGTTTGATTAAAAAAACAGCGAAATCAGGGCTGAATCGTTTGGGCTTTGTGACCTATTCTGTCATAATTACGCCCCAAATTTTAGAGCTCCCCATGTTTGTTTGTGGGGAATATGAAAGTGGAATCCTTGTACCTCGTGTACGGTTTCTATAGCTGACAGGATCACAGACGATATGACTAACGTTTACAAAAACCTGACGACCGCTGAACTAGTAGAGCAGGCACTGGCACGTGGTGAAGGCTACTTGTCCCATACTGGTGCTTTCTGTGCCGAAACCGGTAAGCGTACAGGTCGTTCACCGGCTGACCGTTTTATTGTAGAAGAGCCATCAACGGCGGATAGCATTGACTGGGGTTCTGTTAACCGCCCATTCGACGCCGCTAAGTTCGATACTTTGTGGGAGCGCGTTGAGGTTCACGTATCGGCTGTTGATTCGTTTGTATCTAATCTGCATGTTGCTGCTGATCCTGAGCACTACATTCCAGTTCAGGTAACGACTGAGACTGCATGGCACAACCTGTTTGGTCGCAACATGTTTATCCGCACTGACGATTACAACCCGAAGGGCAAGAAAGAGTGGAACATTCTCCACGCGGCTAATTTTGTATGTGAGCCAGAGCGTGACGGAACCAACTCTGAAGCCGTAGTTATCGTTAACTTCGCTCAGCGTAAAGTATTGCTGGCCGGCATTAAGTACGCAGGCGAAATGAAGAAGTCTATGTTCTCTGTACAGAACTTCCTGTTACCTGAGAAAGACGTTATGCCAATGCACTGTTCTGCCAACGTTGGTAAGGGCGGTGATACTTGCTTGTTCTTCGGTCTGTCTGGTACTGGTAAAACTACCTTGTCTGCAGATCCTGAGCGTTACCTGATCGGTGATGATGAGCACGGATGGGCGAAAGGCGCTGTGTTCAACATGGAAGGCGGCTGTTACGCCAAGACCATTGATCTGTCTCAGAAGAATGAGCCAGTTATTTGGGACGCCATTAAGTTTGGCTCGATCGTTGAGAACGTTGTACATAACGACAAGCAAGTACCGGATTACTACGACACCAGCCTGACTGAGAACGGTCGTTGCTCTTACCCGTTGGAGCACGTTGAAATGCGTGTTGAAGAGAACCGTGCCGGTGAGCCGAAGAATGTAATCTTCCTGACTTGTGACGTTTCTGGTGTGTTGCCTCCCGTGTCTATTCTTTCTAAAGAAGCGGCGGCTTACCACTTCCTGTCGGGTTATACGGCTCGTGTAGGTTCTACCGAGATGGGCGCTGAAGCGGGTATTCAGCCTGCGTTCTCTACCTGTTTTGGTGCGCCATTCATGCCGCGTCCAGCGCGTGAATACGCTGAGTTGCTGATGAGGCGCATCGAAGACTTTGAAGCTAATGTATACCTAGTAAACACCGGTTGGACCGGTGGTGCTGGCGGCCCTGGCGGCGAAGGTTCACGTTTTCCAATCCCTGTGACTCGTGCCGTTGTTGCTGCGTGTCAGGATGGCTCTTTGGAAGGTGCACCGACAGAAACTTTGGGAGCCATGAATCTGCAGGTTCCGGTCGCTGTACACGGTGTTGACGCCAAGTACTTGAACCCACGCAACGCTTGGTCTGATCAAGCGGCTTACGACGAGTCAGCGGCTAAGTTGGCTGGTTTGTTCGCGAAGAACATCAAGAAGTTTGATGTGAGTGCAGAGATCGAAGCGGCGGGTCCTCAGGTTTAATAACTGAAGACTTTAAGCGCTGTTTCATTAGAATCGGCGCTTAAGTAAAAAGCCCGTGACCAGAAAGGTTGGCGGGCTTTTTTGTGTCTGTTGATTTTTTTGGATAGGGTTAGAGGGTTTGGTGCCACCAGCTTTCTAGGATTAGGCGAGCGGCAATCGAATCAACAGGCGCTTGTGCGTAGTTGCCTTTATGTCCTCGTTCGGCAGCTTCTTCTTTTGCTGCAAATGTAGAGAGTCGCTCGTCTACCATTTCCACTTGCACGCCGAATCGACCGTGTAACCGGTTGCCGAACTTACGGGCGCGTTTACTTAATTCGCTCTCACTGTCGTCCATGTTTAATGGCAGGCCCACGAGTACGCGATCGGGCTTCCATTCGTTGAGCAGCGCGGCGACATTATCCCAGTTTGGGGTGCCGTCTTTTGCTTTAATGGGGGGTAATTCGGAAGCGATTTGGGTGATTGTCTGGCCAGTGGCTGCGCCAATATTTTTGGTGCCAAAATCAAAGGCCAGAATGGATTGGGCCGTTGTGTTTTTAGCGGGCATGGTTAGGCGTGACCGGCTGTGCCGGAGATAAGATTGAGATCAAACCCCAGTTGCTTGGCAACAGCGTTCCAGCGCTGTTCGATAGGGGTGTCGAAAATAAGCTGGCTATCGGCTTTTACTGTTAGCCAGGCGTTATCAGCAATTTCTTCTTCCAGTTGTCCGGCAGCCCAGCCAGCGTAGCCCAATGCGACCATGTGTTTCTTGGGGCCCTTCCCTGCGGCAATATCATCGAGGACATCGCGGGAGGCGGTTAGAGATACGCTTTCTGAAACCTTGAGGGTGGATTGCCATTCTTGTTCTGGGCTATGCAATACAAAGCCCTGCTCAGATTGAACTGGCCCACCGCAGATTACTGCGTCATTGCCGTGAGTAGAGAGATCCTCGTCTTCTAGTTGCCGAAAGATTTCAGACATGTTCATGTCCATTGCTTGATTAATGACCAGACCCATTGATCCCTCTTCACTGTGATCACAGATATAGGTAATAGTCTGACCAAAAAACGAGTTGTTAAGGCTGGGCATCGCGATTAAGAAGTGGTCGCGAAGGCTGCTTGTATCGGTTTTGGACTTGGTGTTACTTGTATCATTCATAAACATAGTATTGGGGCTGTTGCTAAGGAAAACAAGCCTGAAAACTGAGCGTCTTATCGTTTGATTTGGTTAGTCGTTGGACGTGGATAACCCTGAGATTTCGAAATTCCATGTGCGGATGATTTCCAGTAAGTCGGCGTCTTTACGCATTTCTACAGGAAATGGAGGGAAAGGGGATGCGGTATGAACGATTTGCAGTGCTGCATTATCAAGGACGGAGTGTCTGGAGGACTCGAGTACCTCAATGGTGTGAATAGTGCCGTTGGCTTTTAGTGTGACAGCAAGACGCAGCTTGCCAAAAATGCCTTGGTTTAGCGCTTCTGCTGGAAAGTTTTTATTCCCAATACGCTCTATGGTCTCAATCCACCGGCCTATATAGGCGGCATCAACAGCCGACTTGGTGGCGACGGAGGTGACTCGACGGATGCGAGGCCTTTTGGCAATGGCCTGTCTTTGTTCATCAAGTCGAGCCTTTAGGCTGGCGATCTCCAGGCTTAGAGGGGTTGTCTGAGAGGCGTTGCCGAGTTGTTGCCTGGCCTCTTCGGCGGCTGTGTCGACTGTTCTTTTATCTACCTTGTAGTGGCTGCTGGCGATGGTGATGATGGTTTCTTTTTCGGGTCGTTGTTCTGGTTTACTGGCTTTTACCTGAGGAAAAGGTGTGGTGTGGTTGATACTGGTATCGTTTATTTTGGCGAGCTGATCTGTTGTTAGCGGTTGATCTTTGTCGGAGATGCCGCTGGCTTCCTGGTTGAACTGCGCCAGATAGTTGGCTTCATCTGGCTCTTTTCCGGCTTTGTGTGTTGCCAGCGTAATTTCAAGTGTGGGTGCGGGGGGGCTAAATAAGTCAGCATTAAAGCTGACACCTAGAATCACTAGTGCGTGCAGTACCAGTGCCAGAAAAACAGTAAAAGTAAGGCGGTCAGTACTGCTCACCGCTGCAGCAACGGGCATGGAGGTTGCTTGTTGTGCAATGCTGTCCATCATTTGTTTTTTCGTTTTCCACTGTTTTTATATATTTAAGTGTTTTTCTATGGCATTCATCAGGCGCTCTCCGATTTTTGTATCAAAAGCCCTGTCCAGCTCGCGTGCACAGGTGGGGCTGGTGACATTGATTTCTGTTAGATAATCGCCAATGACGTCTAATCCAACAAAAAGCAGGCCCTTCTCTTTTAGGGTGGGCGATACTTGATCAACGATCCATTGGTCTCGCTTACTGATGGCTTGTGGTACACCAGAGCCTCCAGCGGCAAGATTGCCGCGAGTCTCGCCTACAGCTGGGACGCGGGCCAAGGTGTAAGGCACGGCCTCTCCATCGATAACCAGTATGCGTTTGTCACCTTGCTTTATTTCTGGAATGAAACGCTGAGCCATAATGGACGTCTGGCCGTAATTGGTTAGCGTTTCCAGAATGACGCCCACATTGGGGTCGTCTTTTTTGCAGCGAAATATGCCGCTGCCGCCCATGCCATCGAGAGGCTTATAGATGACGTCTTCGTGTTGCTGGTGAAACTCTCTCAATTGTTTGTTATTACGGCTGACGAGCACTGGAGGACAGCATTGGGGGAATTGTGTTGCGAAGACCTTTTCATTGCAGTCACGCAAACTTTGCGGCTTGTTGACGATCAGGGTGCCTTGGCGCTCGGCCACTTCCAAAATATAAGTACTGTAGATGAACTCGTTATCGAAAGGGGGATCTTTGCGCATCAGGATGGCATCCAGCTGGCTCAGTTCAGTCTCTTTTGTATCTTTTAAATCAAACCAGTGCTCGGGGTTTTCATGCACCGTCAATTCACGGGTATAGGCGATCGCGATTCCGTCTTTAAGGCTTAGATCGCACTGCTCCATATAGAAGAGTTGCCACCCTTTTTTCTGGGCTGCGAGCAGCAGTGCCAAGGTGGAGTCTTTGGTGTAGTTGATGTGCTGAATTGGGTCCATTACGACCCCGATTTTGACGCTCATAGTAAAGTGCTTGCAGTCAGGTGTGATCAGAGTTTAAGCATCATTTAAAATCAAAGGCGCAGATGCTTGAATTGATGCCTAAGGTAAAAGTAATGGGCCGTTAAAGCAACCGGTGCTGGGGGCTTTTCTTTATTGGTTCTGTGCTGCTGTTCATGTTTTAGGTGTGAAATGTTGGCGTCATTGAGGTAGCTTAGTCTTTTGTTTAAAGGTAACAGCTAACAGCCTAATTAATAGGGGTAAATGACAAGTTAGTTTGGTGGATAAAAGACAGTGGCTGTGCTAAAAAGTAGCCCTGCTAGAGTGCGCTGCCGGCATGTCTGCTTTATGACTTGGCGCATAAAATAATAATGAAGGCTGAAGTATGAACGTTAATCTAGAAAGCTTGAAAGTGATGGTTATTGACGACAGTAAGACCATTCGCCGAACGGCTGAAACCTTGTTGAATAAAGCGGGCTGTACCGTAGTCACGGCGATCGACGGGTTTGATGCTTTGGCGAAAATTGCCGACACGCGTCCAGATATCATTTTTGTCGATATTATGATGCCACGCCTAGATGGCTATCAGACTTGCGCTCTCATAAAAAATAACAGTGAATTTAAGTCTACGCCCGTGATTATGCTTTCCAGCAAAGATGGTTTGTTTGACAAAGCAAAGGGGCGCATTGTCGGTTCTGATGAATATCTCACTAAGCCCTTTAGTAAGGGTGAGTTGTTGGATGCGATTACGACTCATGTAGGAAAAGCTTAATCTCTCACGCCGAAACCATTATTTTTAATCATTAGCGCATCTTCTTGTGTGGGTGTGTATTTATAAAATTGTATAGGGGGCCTTGTGGCTAAAGTACTTATTGTTGATGACTCGCCAACAGAAACTTACAAGTTGACCAGTATTCTTGAGAAAAATGGACACACTGTTCTTGCTGCTGAGACTGGCGAGGCCGGTGTGGTTATTGCTAAAGAGCAGCAACCAGATGTTGTGCTTATGGATATCGTTATGCCTGGGTTGAATGGCTTTCAAGCGACTCGACAATTATCTAAAGCGGCTGAGACATCACACATTCCTGTGGTAATTGTTTCAACTAAAGATCAGGAGACGGACCGTGTTTGGGGTTTGCGTCAGGGTGCAAAAGCTTATTTGACTAAGCCTATTACGGAGAAAGCTCTGCTGTCGGTGATGGGCGAGGTTATGGCTTAAGCCGGCAGACTTATGGCTGACAATCAAACGGCATATCAACTTTTAGTAGACCTGTCTCGTCGCAGTAAGGCGCACGCGGCTGGCTTGCCTGCCCAGGTAGAAATCAAAAACCATTGGAGCGGCATTGGGTTTGAATTGATGGGCAGGCGCTATATCGCGTCATTGGCCGAGGTGAGCGAAATGCTTGAGGTGCCAGAGGTTACTGCCTTGCCTGGAGTAAAAGCCTGGGTGCGTGGCGTGTCTAACGTGCGTGGTCGTCTTTTGCCTCTGTTTGATATGGCTGTATTTTTTGGTGGAAAATTAAGCGCTAAACGCCGCTTGCATCGAGTGCTTACCGTAGAGTCGGATGATATTTTCGGCGGGCTGGTTGTCGATCAGGTATTCGGTATACAGCATTTCCCGGTTGATAGTTACAGTCAGCTCGTTACACAGGATTTGGGTGGGGCTGCCGCTTTTGTTGATGGTTGTTATGAGGCGGATGGTGTTGAGTGGGCCGTATTCAGTCCACTCAAATTGTCCCAGAGTAGTGATTTTGTGAATGCCGCTATAGCCTAGCGGTATTTGTGTCTTAGAAAATAATAATAAACTTGCGGGCAACATTGATATTCAGTTGTGTGAAGTGCCCGTGTAAAAATGATGAGCCTTTGGTGGTTTTAACTTTAAGCGCTATCGGTTTGTTGCCCCAGTAGTGCGTAGTTAGTAGTTCGCAACGTCGTGTCAGGAGCGCGTAGCATGAAGATAGAATCCAGTAATTTACTCTCAGTCATTCGATCAAATCGTATGATGACGATTTTGGCTATCGCCTTGGTTGTTTTGTTGGCGCTAGGGGCGTTAAGTGGCGCTAACGTTCAGTTAGATGCCAATATCGATCAGGATAATTTGCAACACTCAGCAGAGTTGCGTGCATTGTCATTCCGGGCGACAGCACTGTCTCGAGACGCAACCTCAGGTAACGAATTGGCGTTTATTGAATTGAAGCAAGTGCTTCAGGAGATGGATGAGACTTGGGCTCAATTAAAAGAAGGCGATGCAGCTACAGCGGATGCACTGGCTGAAGAGCTCCAAGCTTTTGACGATGTTTGGATAGACCTTCGAGCCAATGCGCAAACTATTGTCGACAATGAAGATACGATCATATTTTTGAGTGACGTTGCGACCACATTGAATGAGTCCTTACCTGAGTTACAGGCAGAGCACGATTTAGTCGTTGATGTGTTGCTGAACACTGGCGCCCCTGCGGATCAAGCGGTTGTGGCCCAGAAGCAGTTCTGGCGAGCGGAACGTATTGGCCGTAACGTGGATAAGATGTTGCGAGGTGGTCGTGACTCAGCTTTTGCTGCGGAGCAGTTCAGCTTGGATTCCAATATGTTTGGTAAAGTGCTGACAGGTATGCGCAAGGGCGATGCCGCCATGGGTGTTTCTCGTATTACAGAGCCACAGGCTCAAGCCTCGTTGGATGATATTAGTGATTTATTTGAGTTTGTGAATTCATCAGCTGTCGAAATTTTTGACGCATCGCCAGCGCTATTTGCTGCCCGACAGGCCTCCGATGGTGTACTGGATGACAGCCCGAAATTGCTAGAAGCCTTGGGCTCCATAACCGATGCCATTCCTGAGTATGCTTCGAATCGATACCCAAATAACCAAACCAGTTTAGCATTGGCTGTACTTGCTATTTTAGCTCTCGCATTGATGGGCGTGGTTCTTTACCGCGGTCAGGGTCAGCGTGCGGCGGAATCCCAAGCGGCAAACGATCGAAATCAGATGGCGATTTTGACCCTCCTGGATGAACTTGCGGATCTTGCGGACGGTGATCTGACAGCTTCGGCAACAGTATCGGAAGACTTTACTGGTGCGATTGCTGACTCTATTAACTTTACTATTGACCAGCTGCGCGAGCTGGTTTCTCGAATAAATGTAACGTCTGTGGCGGTATCCTCTGCGGCAGATAAAACGCAAAAAACGGCCCTTGAGCTGGCGGATGCATCTGAGCTGCAGGCGAGAGAGATTACGCAAGCCTCAGCGGCTATTGCGGAAATGTCTGAAACCATTGAGCAGGTGTCCAATGATGCCTCCGAATCGGCGGGGGTTGCGAATAGCTCGGTAACCATCGCGAATAATGGTTCTAAGGTGGTGCAGGACACCATCGACGGCATGGATACTATTCGTGAGCAGATTCAGGACACCTCGAAGCGTATTAAGCGATTGGGTGAATCATCACAGGAAATTGGTGACATCGTCTCTTTGATTAGCGACATTGCAGATCAGACCAACATTCTTTCTCTTAACGCTGCAATTCAAGCGTCGATGGCGGGTGATGCTGGTCGAGGCTTCGCAGTGGTAGCGGATGAAGTACAGCGTCTTGCGGAACGTTCCGCAGCGGCAACCAAGCAGATTGAGACTCTCGTAAAAGCCATTCAGAACGATACCAACGAAGCGGTAATTTCGATGGAACAAACCACATCGGAAGTTGTGCGTGGTGCACGTCTTGCGCAGGATGCGGGTGTGGCACTGGGAGAAATTGAAACGGTATCGACTGACTTGGCAAGCCTGATTCAGAACATTTCAGAGTCTGCGCACGAGCAGGCACTATCGGCGAGTAAAGTTGCTGAGACAATGACCTTGATTCAAGACATTACCGAGCAGACATCTGAAGGCACCAGTGCAACGGCGGGAGAGGTTGGAGCCTTGGCCGGTATGGCACTTGATCTACGTGAATCGGTTGCGGGCTTTACCCTGCCAGTAGAAATGCGTGTTGAGGCACCTTCGTTTGACGCTGGTATGGCGACTGCGGAAAACGACCCAAGTGTTGTAGATCTGTCTGATGAGTTCGAAGAGGTTGAGGCTCTAGATTTTTCCTCAAGCTCCGGCGCCGATAAATTGGCATAAGAGATCGTCAGATGGTGCGTACAGGCATGAACTTAGGCTTGTAGAAAAGAATACAAAAGGGATGCCTATATATGGCAGATAAACGCAGTTACGCGGCACTCGAATGGGTGATTGGTGAAATTGGTGAGACATTAGATCTGGCTCGTAAAGAGCTGGATGCTTTTGTCGAAGATCCGGAAGACACCTCGCGTATCGGTTTCTGTTTCGGTTATATCCACCAGGTTCATGGCAGCTTGAAAATGCTTAATTTTTCAGGCGCATCAACACTTGCCTTAGAGATGGAGTTGCTGGCTCAGGCTATGGTTGATGGTGCCGAAACAGATCGCGGTGGGGCTCAAGAGGTGCTCATGCGATCTATCTTGCAATTGCCCAGCTACCTTTCTCGCGTCAAACTAAAGCGCAGTGATAATCCGCTTGTGCTGCTGCCATTACTGAATGAATTGCGTGCAATGCGTAGAGCAGAACCATTGACTGGCGCCGATTACTTTAATCCAAACATTGACGCCTCCGCAGATGAGCAGCCTAAACATAATCCGGCTCGAGCTAACCCCCAGCAGTATCAGGCGATAGCTGCGAAATTACGAAAGATGTATCAGCATGCGGCTTCTGGCGTAATACGCGGCGTTAAGACCGAAGAAAATCTTGATTATCTGGGCAAGGTGTTTGAGCGAGTTGAAAAAATTACTCAAGGTACAAGCCGCGAAGCCCTTTGGAAATTGGCGTTAGCATTGTGTGACGTGTTACGTATTGAACATGCAGCAATTGGACCTGAAATTAAAACCATGCTTCGCGAGCTGGATAAAGAGCTGCGTCTGCTGGCAGAAAATCCAAATACAGCATTTACAGAAGAAGTTTCAGAAAAGCTTCTAAAGTCTATTTTGTACTACATTGCTCACAGCTCGGCTGAGGGTGAACGCAGTGAAGCCGTGCGCCGTCAATATGAGCTTGATGCCGCCCTTGAACGTGAGGGGATTACGGATCCAACAGAGCTGTTTTCGGGGCCCGATTTAGAAACAATACGACGTGTTGTTTCAGCCTTGAACGATGAGCTGGAGGTGGTGAAACATGCCTTGGATTCTGCGCAATCTGGGCAAAATGAAAACGCTGTGACCGAGGCGCTGCCCACGTTATACCGCGTGGCGGGAACATTGTCTTTGCTGGATGCGCATGAGTTGCGCAGTAAAGTTTTAGAGCAGGCAAGCACTCTAGAGACCGCACTAGAAGAAGGGCAACCAAGCCCCGAGGTGTTGGCAGATATTGCCAGCGATATTGTCTCTATGGAGCGACGTTTGGCGGCAATGGCCAATGGTGTGCCTATTGCTCGCCTGAACGGCGCTGACTGCATGAACTTGGTTGAGTTAAACGAGGCGCAAGATTCAGTATTTTTTGAGGCTATTAATGGTCTGGAGCAAATTAAAGATGCAATATTAGAGTGCATCGAAACCAAGTGGGATCGTTCCCACTTGGGGAATATTTCACGGCTGCTTAGCGATATTCGTGGTGGTTTAGGCATTATTCCACTTTCTAGACTTGCGGAAATTTTTAATACCAGTGATCGCTACATCAATGAGCAATTCCTGCAGAGTGACAGCCCGCCTAGTACCCAGCAGCTAGAACTCTTTGCCGATGTGATAGCCGGTATAGAGTATTACCTTGAGCGCCTGGTGACTGACCGTGAAGAAGATGATGAATTATTGTTGGGTGCGGCCGAAAGAAGTTTAGAGGCTTTGGGTTATCCGGTGATGAAGGGTCCCGAGCCAGCAGTAGAAGTCAAAAGGCATACCGTATCTACCGACACTGAACCGGCAACTCCTGAGATAAGCTTGATCGAAGATCCGGAGAAATCGACGAAGGACGTTGAAGAGCAACCTCTTCCCGCGGTAGACGAAGAGCCAAAAGCTGATGTCGAGTCTTCTCCTGCCGCTGCTGCGGATACTTCCGTTGTGACCTTCGCTGCAGAAGAAGATGACGAAGTCGATGATGAGATTATAGAAATCTTTATCGAAGAAGCAATGGAAGTCTTGGGCGCTATTGACGAATCCTTGCCCCAATGGGCCGAAAATTTTGAGAATGAATCCGCGCTGTCGGAGATTCGTCGGGCCTTTCATACGCTCAAAGGCAGTGGACGTATGGTTGGGGCCTTTGATATTGGTGAGTTTGCCTGGTCGATTGAAGACTTATTC
>JAUVQU010000202.1 GCA_030597965.1 Cellvibrionaceae bacterium | reverse complement strand
TCATACCGTTGGTTACTACTCGATACGGTTCCGAGGTCGCCGCTACCACAGTGCCACCGGGACACATGCAGAAGCTGTATACAGAGCGACCGTTCTTGGCGTGATGTACCAACTTGTAGTCCGCCGCGCCAATCTTCGGGTGCCCTGCATACTTGCCAAGGCGTGCCTTATCGATGATTGATTGCGGGTGCTCAATACGGAAACCCACCGAGAAAGGTTTGGCTTCCATGAACACATCGCGCTTATGTAACATGCGAAAGGTGTCGCGCGCACTGTGACCCAACGCCAGAATTACATGACGACTGAGGATTTGTTCGCCACTGGCCAATTCGACGCCACGTATCTGACCGTCTTCAATCAGTACGTCAGTCAGACGCTGCTCGAAACGTACTTCGCCACCCAGGGCTTCGATCTGATGGCGGATATTCTCCACCACCCCGGTCAGACGGAAGGTGCCAATGTGGGGTTTGTTGACGTAGAGAATTTCTTCCGGCGCACCGGCTTTAACGAATTCATGTATGACTTTACGCCCCAGATGTTTAGGGTCTTTGATCTGACTGTAGAGTTTACCATCGGAAAAGGTGCCCGCGCCGCCCTCACCAAATTGTACATTGGACTCAGGATTCAATACGTTCCTACGCCACAGCCCCCAGGTGTCTTTGGTGCGCTGGCGTACTTCCGTGCCGCGCTCCAACACAATCGGCTTAAAGCCCATCTGTGCCAGCAGCAAGGCAGCAAAGATACCGCAGGGACCAAAGCCGACCACTATTGGGCGCTCTTCAAGTTCTGCGGGCGCCTGCCCTACCGGCTTGTAACGAGTGTCCGGTGCGACCTTGATATGTTTGTCGTCATGGAACTTACGCAGCAGTGCTTCTTCATCAGACACTTCAAAATCGATGGTGTAGGTAAAATGCATTTCAGAGTTTTTCTGGCGCGCATCATAGCTGCGTTTAAACAGGGTAAATTCGAGCAGGTCTGCATCGGCAATGCCCAGTCGTTGCACAAGGGCAGGACGCAGTGCTTCTTCAGAGTGATCGATGGGGAGTTTGAATTCGGTAATTCGCAGCATGGGGTATTCCAGTATCTTTCTAGCATCAAGGCCGGAGGCAACCCGGCAGTATTAACTTGCGGTCGATTATACCCTACCCCGTCATTCCAGACTTGATCTGGAATCCAGTAGGGTCGAATTCATTCGACCAACTCCCTATATTATGTAGGTCGGACTTCAGTCCGACATGACCGGCAATCAATCGTTTATCGCCCTTTGCCTTTAAGCATCTTTTTCGCCCGTCCTTGGCGAGTTGCTTGTTTCTGCATCGCCAGAAATAAGTAACCAACAAAGAGGCGACCCAAACAGACTGCCCTTCGGGTTCACTCCGATGCTCAATATTTTGGCTGCCTGCGGAACTCGCTTCGCTCAGACAGTCCTCGACTTTAACGCCAAAAGATTTCCGCTTCTCGTCAGACTGTGATGGGGATTGGTGCTAAGTTCAAGTTTGGATTTTTTAAACTGATCCTAAATGTTCTGCAATTATGTAGGTCGGACTTCAGTCCGACATGACCTGGCTACGCGCCCCAACTCCGTCATTCCCACTCCCGTAATCCCCAACTTGATCGGACTACATGCCCTTGGGGTAGACCCAGAGAAAAGGCCATGTTCTGCAAAGAACATGGCCTTTTTAAACCCCGTCATTGCGCGCTAAAAGTAGAGTCTACAAAGGCGCGCGGTAATCCATTGTTTATCGCCCTTTGTCTTTAAACATCTTTTTCGCTCTTCCTCGGCGGCCAAAACATTTATTGGACTAGCTTTTTAACCGCCAAACATAAATTGGGACGTGAATTATCACCGCAATACACATCGTAACGATCAGGGCCTTGATCTACGTTTTGCCTAACACTGACATCACTGTCCAGGAAAACAGGCCCCTTAAATACAACATCCACTTGCACCGCCGTGCCATCTTCCAATATGCCCGACAGAACTTTGGAGTATTCAATTGCTTGTGCCAAAACACCAAAACCATGGGCGATATCACGCTTAAAACCAAACATTTTGGCCGCCAGCGACGACATGTGAATGGGGTTGTAATCACCAGAAATACTGGCGTACTCACGGCCGCGATTTTTGGGTAGGTGCCATTCATGCAATACAGTGGCGTCCACCAAACTTTCCAACTCGAAACTTTTCTCAGCACTGGGATTGTCTATGCCACCAAATTTACCGCGCATTAAATAAATACTGGTTTCTTGCCATAGCAGTTCGTCTTGCACTTTTACGTCGGTAACAATATCAAATTCAACACCATTTTCTACGAGACGAAAACCGCCAACTCTTAGATCGATATCGACAATTTCATTAACTCGAATTGGACGATGCTGCACGATACGATTTTTTAAATGCAGTGCACCCAAAAGGCGAATAGGAAACATTTTATGCGCGAACAGGTTCATGCACATAGTACCTGCCATGACATGGGGATAGGTAATGGGCAGATAATCTGTGGGCGATAAATCCAAGGTTGATAAATATCCAGCCAGCCCAGCAGCATCGGCCATAGCGCCGTGCCAATGGGCTTGTAAATCGGGCATACCAACTGCAGCATCAAATCCGGCGCGCGGTAAAACCAAGGCTTTTACCATCGCCATTGCATTGGCAGGCTTTTCGTTAAAGATTAAATGAGTTGTAGTCATCTCAGGTAATTATCCATCCTTAAAGGTGATCCACTCGATCATCGTCATTGCGCCAAAAGTAGGGGCTACGAAGCCAGCGCAGCGTAGAAATCCGTGACAATTGGTATACATTCTCGCTTGTCACAGACCCCTTTTATTTATTTTCTTTTGCTTTTGGCTTTGTTTGTTACTTGGACACAGCCTTGGTCTTCTTTTTCTTTTTGGCTGCGTGACGCAGCTGTTCGTCGTCGTAACGCTCCAGTATTTTATCCAGTGTGCGGCTGATTTTTCCGCTGACACGTATGCGTTCTATTTGTGGCCATGTTGCCACTTCACCCTGTCGCTCCAGACTCATGAGTTCTTTTTCATTAAGGTGGGTGAGTATGTAGCGCAGATCAAAGTTGTGGAAGTCCGGATAGATATTGATGTCGGCGGTGTATTCCTGGCTGAATATTGAGTTCACCACGTCGAGCGTTAAATTAAAACGTTTCCAGTCTTTGGTGTAACTCTGTGTCATGACTCGGCTTGCCTTGGCAAAGCCGACGGCACCATGGTGGATAAGCTCACGTATAAAGTGAGGGACTTTAGTGTGCTCGCCCTCTCCGCCACGGGTATAGAGCACTACCGGGTTAATTAAGCTGGCAATGTAATGGTTTACGCCATACAGCCGCGCCAGCCGTTTTGCGGGTAGGTCATCACTGATGGAACCGTCTATCCAGCGCAGGCCCGGCAGATACACCTGGCGCTCACCATTTTCGTTTTTGGCTTCCAGCTCTACCGATGGAAATACACCCGGCACGGCACAGGAGGCCATGATCGCTTTGCGGATATAAACATTAGGCGATGTGATCGCGTTCAACAGGCGCGAACTTTGATGTGTATCCGCGGCGGCAATTGAGATGCTGATGTGTCGACCTGTTAGCTCCAAGGCTTCCTGAAACGTCAGGTCGGGCACTAGGCGCTTAACCAGAATCTCCAGGTTGTCTTCATTAATGTTTTCTCTGCCACCGATGAGCAGCTTTTTAAGCATTTTTCCTTCTTCGGTTTTTTCGGTGATCAGTGCATCCTGATGGCTCATTTCCAGCAGCTGCTCGTCGGTGTTTACGCCGGCCACTCCGGTAATAATCGCCCCGGCGCTGGCCCCGGAAATGACATTCGGCAACAGCTTCTCACCGGCCAACGCTTTTAAAACACCTATATGGAAGGTACCTAATGCACCGCCGCCACTCAGCATTAATGCGGAGCGCCCGTAGCAATGGCTGGCTCGCTCGAAAAAATCGAGCCTCTCTTCTCGACTGATGTCCTTGTCATCCAGACCGGCAAGAAACTCTAGCGAATCTACGATCTCGTCTACATATTGTTCAACCAGAAGCTTGGTGCCGAATTTAGCCTGCTTATAAAGCTCGGGGTTACCCATACCCCCCATGTTGCCGTGAATACCTTCATTGAGTGCAAACAGCAGCCCGCGAGGATTCTCTTTTTGCCTTTGCTTACGCAAGGCATCCAGACGGCGGCGTATCTGTATGTGATCAAAATGGTCGTCTTTTTCATCCCTGCGCCACTCGTCCGCCCCTGTGACGGCATCATGATGTTTGGCTGCCGTCACCCATTGTTCATAGGTGTCAACCTCACCCATTTGGCGCTCTATTTCTTTCAGCTTTTTTGATTTGGCATTAAACATAGGCTCTGGCTCAATTTAATTAGCTACTCTTTTAATGGGGTCGGTGACAATCGAGAATATCTATCAATTGTCACCGACCCCTTTTTAAATTCTTTAATTCGCTTTTAGTTTGGCTTTCGCTGCCGGTTTTTTGGCTGCGGCTTTTTTAGGTTTTGGGGCAGCT
>JAUVQU010000087.1 GCA_030597965.1 Cellvibrionaceae bacterium | reverse complement strand
TAATTTAACTAATTTAAGTTGTAATTAAATGAAGGCTTCTATCCTAGAAAAACTGGATCTCCTGGAAGATCGCTATGGCGAGGTTGCCGCTTTGCTCAGTGATGCGGAAATTATTTCAAACCAAAATAAATTTCGTGCGCTATCAAAAGAGTATGCAGAGCTGGAGCCTGTGGTTCAGTGCTACCAGCGTTACAGCCAAATACTGGGCAATATTGAAGAAGCCAAAGAGATGCTCAGCGATCCTGAGATGAAAGAAATGGCTCAGGAAGAGCTGCAGGAAGGCGAAGCTCAAATAGAACCGTTAGAGTTAGATCTGCAAACGCTATTACTGCCAAAAGACCCCAATGATGATAAAAACGTTTTCTTAGAGATTCGCGCTGGCACCGGTGGTGATGAGGCGGCTATATTCTCGGGTGATTTATTCCGCATGTATTCCAAGTATATCGAGTCCCGAGGATGGCGTATTGAAATGCTGAGTGAAAACCATGGCGATCATGGTGGCTATAAAGAAATCATTACCCGTGTCGTGGGTCAGGGTGTTTACTCGCAACTAAAGTTTGAATCGGGAGTGCATCGAGTACAGCGCGTGCCTGAAACAGAATCCCAGGGGCGTGTACATACCAGTGCCTGTACCGTAGCCATCATGCCTGAGGCGGATGAGCTGGAAGAGGTGAATATCAATAAAGCGGACCTGCGCGTAGATACCTTCCGTGCCAGTGGTGCCGGTGGTCAGCACGTGAACAAAACTGACTCCGCCATTCGTCTTACGCATATTCCTACGGGTGTTGTAGTAGAATGCCAAGATGAACGTTCGCAGCATAAGAACCGCGCACGCGCTATGTCGTTACTGGCGGCGCGGTTGAAAAATGCTCAGGAAGAAGTCGCGGCAAAAAGTGTGGCCGATGAGCGCCGCAGCTTAGTCGGCAGCGGTGATCGCTCTGAGCGTATTCGCACTTATAATTATCCGCAGGGTCGCGTGACTGACCACCGTATTAACTTAACTTTGTATAAGTTGGGTGAGGTGATGGAGGGTTCTCTTGATGATGTGGTACAGCCGCTGATTAACGAATACCAAGCGGATCAGTTAGCGGCACTTGCTAATTAATCCAAATAATATTCAACCCTAATAGGGTGCAGGGCGTCCTCGTTACTCGCTATGTTTGCGCATGGCGGGATCTGGCCACACCCGGAGTATTATCCCGACATATCGGACTAAAATCCGATCTACAGATAGCGGTTCAGTAGTGATATGCCCACAACATTAAAGCAATGTTTGGAAAAAGCAGCGGCAGAAATTGAAGTTGCCGTTGGCAGTGACTCGGCGCGTTTGGATGCTGAGTTACTGCTGGCCGAAGTGCTTAATTGTGAGCGCACCTATTTTTATACCTGGCCCGAAAACCCCCTCACCGAAGACCAGTCGAAACAATACAATGATTTGTTGTCACGTCGCTTAAATGGCGAACCGATTGCTCATATTTTGGCTCGCAGAGAGTTTTGGTCGTTAGATTTGGAGGTGAATAATACTACGTTGATTCCCCGTCCAGATACTGAAATTTTGGTGGAAGCCGTACTAAATTTAAACCTTCCAAAGAGCAGCCATCTTCTCGATCTAGGCACAGGCACAGGCGCTATTGCGTTGGCGTTAGCGACTGAATATCCGCAGTGGTCAGTGACGGCTGTGGATGTGTCCGAAGATGCTGTGGCCTTAGCGGAAGTAAACCGCGAGCGCTGTGCTTTAAACAATGTAGCTATACAGCAGAGTGATTGGTTCTCGTCGCTAGAAACAGATTATGCGTTTGATATCATCGTCAGTAACCCGCCTTACATTGATGCCAAAGACCCGCACTTGCGTGAAGGTGATGTACGTTTTGAACCATTAACCGCACTGGTTGCAGATGATAATGGCCTGGCGGATATTCGACTGATTACCGATCAATCCCGGTATTATTTAAAACCGTCCGGTTGGCTGGTGGTCGAGCATGGTTATCAGCAAGCTGACGCTGTACAGTCTATTTTTAAAGAGTATAACTACCAATCAATACAAACCCAGAATGATTACGGTGGTAACCCTCGCGTTACGTTTGGTCAGTTTAACAAAAGCCAAATGGTTTAAGGCAAGAGCTTATGAACGACGAACAACTATTGCGCTACAGTCGCCAGATTATGCTTCCACAAATTGATGTGGCGGGGCAGGAGGCGATCATCGCCAGCCGGGTATTGATCATCGGCTTGGGTGGGCTGGGTTGCCCTGTCGCTTTGTACTTGGCGGCAGCCGGTGTGGGTGAGTTGGTGTTGGCCGACTTTGACGAGGTGGATGTGAGTAATCTGCAGCGACAGATCGCCCACGGTCACGACGACTTGGGTGCACTTAAAGTAGATTCGGCAGCGGCCTCTATTAAGCAAATTAACCCCGACGCTAAAGTCACCTGTATTACCGAGCGGCTAGAAGGCGATGCACTTTTAGAACAAGTGGATTTTGCCACGCTGGTGGTGGATTGCAGTGACAACTTTACGACTCGCCAGGCGATCAATCGCGCCAGCGTACAAACTAAAACGCCGTTGGTTTCTGGTGCGGCGATTCGCCTGGAAGGGCAGGTGGCTGTGTTCGACAGTCGCCATGAGGACTCCCCTTGTTACCACTGTTTATATTCCGTTGATGGCGATGAGAACCTTACCTGTTCCGAAAATGGTGTGCTGGCCCCCTTGGTGGGGGTGATTGGTTCTGTGCAGGCGTTGGAGGCGTTGAAGGTTTTGGCGGATTTTGGCCGACCCCTGCGAGGTCGGCTGTTGATGTTGGATGCTTTCTCGATGGATTGGCGGACGCTTCGGTTGAGGCGGGATCCTGAGTGTTCTGTCTGTGGTGGCTCTTCTTAATCTACCGTCACCCCGGCTTTGTCTGGGCTGGATGCCCTTGGGGTGGCCCCATTCTTGGTTGTCACTGTGAGGAGCAAACATGATTTCCAATTACATATCGTTGATGGAGAGAGCGTTGCTTTTGTAAGAGCTTGCCCTGCAAGCGAAAGCTTTGGATGACAAAACTATTATGTGTGTTCGCCAGCACCTCAATTGCCCTTTCTTCATGCTGCGCAGAAATTCACTTTGGGGCTGGCTCCTGCGGACAGGCAAGCAGCTTTTGCGAGCCTGTGACCACGGAACCATGCTGGGTGGTTCCCTTCTGCGTACTAATTCACGATAATAGCCGGCTTCTTTAATAGGCTTCACACTTTTCAGCAAGGCAGACTTATGTTTCAAAGGATGGTTGATTTTTATCGGTGCGCAGTAATTGGGCACCCGAAGACTATGTTTTTACTGGTTTTCCTTATTACCTGTGGCCTTGCCGCCGGTCTGCCTAACTTTAAGTTGGATGCCTCCTCAGATTCTCTGACCCTTGAGCATGACACCTCACTTGATTATTTTCGTGAAATTAATCAGCGTTATGCCAATGGTGACTTCCTGGTTGTGACTTTTAAGCCACAGCAAGACTTGTTCTCCGATGAATCGATTAATCTGCTAAAAGATATTCGAGCCGAGTTTGCAGCCGTTGATGGCGTTCTTAGTATCAACTCCATTTTGGATGTCCCGCTGCTCTACAGCCCTATTGTTGCCATGTCTGAGTTGGCGGAAGGTCGCAATTTATTGACGCCGGGTGTTGATCGTCAGCAGGCTAAAAAAGAATTTTTGGAAAGCCCGATTTATCGGGAAATGCTGTTGGGACCGGATGAGCAGACCACAGCAATTTTACTTAACCTTGCATTGAATGAGCGTTTCTTTGAATTGGTAGGTCAGCGTGATGGTTTGCGTTTAAAGCGCGATCAGCAGGGTTTGACCTCTGAAGAAAAAGTTGAATTGAATCGCGTTAGTAAAGAGTTCTTGGATTACCGCACCGCACTGGCGGAAAAGGATCATACGCGTGTAGAGGCGGTGCGCGGAATCGTTGCAAAATACAGTGACCGCGCTGAATTATTTGTGGGCGGTCCTTCAATGATTACGGCGGATATGGTTGATTTTGTTCGCAGTGATTTGAACGTATTCGGTAGTTGTATTCTGGTGTTTATGGTCGTCATCATGACGATTATTTTTAGAGAAAAACGCTTCGTTATCTTGCCCATGCTGACCTGCCTGACGACAGTCGTCATGATGCTGGGTTGGTTGAGTTGGGTTGATTGGCGGCTCACGGTCATCTCGTCAAACTTTGTTGCCCTGCTGCTCATTATTTCTCTGGCGATCACCATTCACCTTATTGTGCGTTACCGTGAATTCCACGCGGAATTTCCCGATGCTGAGCAGGAAGAATTGGTGATGAAGGCCGTGTCTTATATGGCGCGTCCGTGTCTCTATACCACCTTGACCACCGTTGTGGCGTTCGTCTCACTGGTGGTGAGTGATATTCGCCCGGTGATCGATTTTGGCTGGATGATGAGTATCGGCCTGGTGCTGGCACTGATTCTTTCCTTCATTATTATTCCGGCGGGTTTGATGCTAGTCGGCAAAGGTGAGGTGAAGGATAAAGGGGATAAGTCTGCGGCCTTTACGCTGTTGTTCTCGCGCTTTACAGAAAACCACATGAGTCTGGTGTTGTGGATCAGCGTTGGTATTGGCGCGTTGAGTGTTTACGGCATTAATAAGCTGGAAGTGGAAAACCGATTCATTGATTACTTCCACGAGTCTACCGAAATTTATCAAGGTATGACCGTCATTGATAAAAACCTTGGCGGTACTATTACGCTTGAAGTTATTTTGGATGTAGATCCTGAAGCCATTACGGAGTCTAACGGATTTGGCTCATTTGAAGATGATGAGTTCGGTGATGATTTTTCTGAAAAAGATGAGTTCGGCACGGACGACTTTGGCGGTGATGAGTTCGGCGATAACGAGTTCGGTGGTGGTGCTTTTGTTACAGAAGAGCCAGCAGAAGAAGGTAACTATTGGTTCACCGTTGCTGGTTTGGAGCAGGTAACAGAACTGCACGACTATTTGGACTCATTGCCAGAAGTTGGCAAGGTGCAATCGGTAGCGACCGCATTTGAAGTAGCTAATGATATTAACGGTTCGCGTCTCAACGATTTCGAATTGGCACTGGTTAAGAAGTCCCTGCCGGCCGATATTATGTCGGTGTTGGTTAAGCCTTTTCTTTCGGATGAAGAGAATCAAACGCGCATTGCCATGCGTGTGAAAGAGACAGACCCTAATCTGCGCCGAGCAGAGTTGATCGATAAAATTCGTGACCACGCCATTAACGAGCTGGGCTTTAAAGAAGATCAGGTGCACTTTACCGGCTTGTTGGTGCTCTATAACAATATGCTGCAGAGCCTGTTCAGTTCGCAGATCGTGACGTTAGGCGCCGTGTTTATAGGCATTATGATTATGTTCCTGATGCTGTTCCGCTCATTCAGTCTGGCTGTGTTGGCGATTGTGCCGAACATGCTGGCCGCCGGTTTTGTATTGGGCTTTATGGGGCTGGTGGGTATTCCGTTGGATATGATGACTATCACCATCGCGGCTATTACGGTGGGCATGGGAGTGGATGGCTCCATTCACTATATTCATCGTTTTAAAACAGAATTTGCCATAGACAGGAATTACATAGGCGCGATGCATCGCTCCCATGCGTCTATTGGCCGGGCACTGTTTTACACTTCGATGATCATTATTCTGGGCTTTAGTATTTTGGCCGCGTCTAAGTTTATTCCGTCGATTTACTTTGGTTTGCTCACCGCACTGGCCATGTTCTCGGCTATTTTGGCGGCGCTGACCTTGTTGCCTCGCTTACTGTTGTTGGTGAAGCCGCTAGGTAAGTAATACTGAGGCTGAGCATGACGGTCGAATAAATTTCGACCAAAAAGAAAAGTGATCAGCATAAAGTTCAAGGAAAAGCCTCTGTGCGTATAACTCGTGCAGGGGCTTTTATTTATAAATAAGGCAGAATTGATCATAGTGCTCTTATCTTAAAGGCGTATAATTATCGGCTGGCTTTTTATCGTTGGTCTATTGTGACAACAGCAATCTAGGAAGTATTAGTGGATACCATCGTTGTACGTGGGGCGCGCACCCATAACCTAAAAAATATTGATATAGATCTGCCCCGTGACAAGTTGATTGTTATTACGGGTCTGTCTGGTTCGGGCAAGTCTTCGCTGGCGTTCGATACGCTTTACGCGGAAGGGCAGCGTCGCTATGTGGAGTCACTCTCGACCTACGCTCGTCAGTTCCTGTCGATGATGGAAAAGCCCGATGTGGATCACATTGAAGGTTTGAGCCCGGCAATTTCCATTGAGCAAAAATCCACATCCCACAACCCGCGTTCCACCGTGGGTACGATTACCGAGATTTACGATTACCTACGGCTACTATTTGCTCGTGTGGGCGATCCGCGCTGCCCTGTGCATGGTGAGCCGTTAGAGGCACAGACTGTCTCCGAGATGGTTGACCAGGTATTGGCATTGCCGGAAGGCACCAAAATTATGTTGCTGGCGCCGGTGGTGCGAGGCCGCAAGGGAGAGCATTTACATATATTGGAGCAGCTACGCCGCGACGGTTTTATTCGCGCCCGTATTGATGGTCTCGTGGTGGACTTGGACGATGCGCCGGAGCTGGATAAAAAGAAAAAACACACCATTGATGTGGTTGTTGATCGCTTTAAAGTACGCGACGATTTAAAAATACGTTTGGCGGAATCCTTTGAAACCGCATTGCAGCTCAGTGAGGGCTTGGCAGGCATCAGTTATATGGATGGTGATGGGGATGATCGTATCTTCTCTGCCAAACACGCTTGCCCGGTATGCGACTACTCACTATCGGAGCTAGAGCCTCGGTTGTTCTCGTTTAACAGCCCAGCCGGTGCTTGCCCAAGTTGTGACGGTTTAGGCGTGAGTCAATATTTTGACCTGGACAAGGTCATTCAATACTCAGATTCCTCGTTAGCGGAAGGGGCGATTCGTGGTTGGGATCGACGCAATTTTTATTACTTCCATTTACTGACTTCACTGGCGAGCCACTATGGCTTCTCGATTGATACGCCGTGGGAAAAACTGGATAAAAAATCGCAGGAGGCCATTTTGTATGGTTCCGGTGATGATGTAATCAGCTTCAGTTACAAGAACGACCGTGGTGATGAAGTGAAGCGCAATCACACCTTTGAGGGTGTGATTAATAATATGAATCGTCGCTTTAAAGAGACTGAATCGCAAAGTGTACGCGACGAACTATCTAAATATGTGTCCACGCAAAACTGCCCCGAGTGTAATGGCACGCGTTTGCGTCGCGATGCGCGCAATGTATTTGTAGACAATAAAACCCTGCCAGAAATGACCGATAAGCCGGTCGGTGAAGCCTTTGAATATTTTGAACAATTAGAATTTGAAGGTGCTAAGGCGGAGATCGCCGATAAGATTCTCAAGGAATTGCGTGACCGCTTTAAGTTTTTGGTGGATGTCGGTCTTAATTATTTAACCCTCAACCGCAGCGCAGATACCTTGTCCGGTGGTGAAGCGCAGCGTATTCGTCTGGCCAGCCAGATTGGCGCTGGCTTGGTGGGAGTGATGTACATTCTGGATGAGCCGTCGATCGGTCTGCACCAGCGTGACAACGAACGTTTATTAGCCACGCTGCGCCATCTGCGTGATCTGGGAAACACCGTCATCGTGGTCGAACACGACGAAGATGCGATTCGCCTCGCCGATCATATTGTTGATATTGGCCCGGGTGCGGGTGTACACGGCGGTGAAATCGTTGCCGAAGGTACACTGGCTGATGTCATGCGCAATGAGAACTCCCTGACCGGTAAATACCTGTCCGGTGAAGAAAAAATCCCCGTGCCAGAAAATCGCACTCCAATGAACAAAGATAAAACTTTGGTGCTGTCTGGTGCCAGAGGTAATAACCTGCAGAACGTATCGCTGGAAATTCCCGTTGGATTAATGACGTGTGTTACCGGTGTTTCAGGTTCGGGTAAATCAACACTGATTAACAATACGCTTTATCCCCTTGCGGCCACCGAGCTCAACGGTGCAACCACACTAAAAGCGGCAGAGCACGATAACGTCGAAGGTATGAGTCATTTCGACAAGTGCGTCGATATTGACCAAAGCCCAATTGGCCGTACGCCACGCTCTAACCCCGCTACCTATACCGGTATCTTTACACCAATCCGTGAACTCTTCTCTGGTACACAAGAAGCGCGTTCACGCGGTTATAAGCCCGGCCGTTTCAGTTTCAACGTGAAGGGCGGCCGCTGTGAAGCCTGTCAGGGTGACGGTGTGATGAAAGTAGAAATGCACTTCCTGCCGGATGTATATGTGCCCTGTGATGTGTGTAAGAGTAAGCGCTACAACCGCGAGACGCTGGAGATTCGTTACAAGGGTAAGAATATATACGAGTATCTGGATATGACCGTCGAAGACGCCCAGCCATTTTTTGAGGCTGTGCCATCTATTTCTAAAAAGCTTCAAACACTCATGGACGTAGGTTTGTCCTATGTTCGTTTGGGGCAGGCGGCGACAACGCTATCTGGCGGTGAAGCACAGCGAGTGAAGCTCGCCAAAGAACTTTCCAAGCGCGATACGGGTAAAACACTGTATATATTGGATGAGCCAACCACTGGGTTGCATTTCTACGATATTCAGCAACTGTTAAACGTACTGCATCGCCTGCGTGATCATGGCAACACGGTAGTGGTCATCGAACACAACCTCGATGTGATTAAAACCGCTGACTGGGTTGTCGACCTGGGCCCAGAGGGTGGTTCTGGGGGTGGTCAAATCATCGCGACCGGCACGCCGGAAGATGTAACGAAAGTGAAAGCGTCGTTTACTGGGCACTTTCTTAAAAGCATGTTGGATGTGTGATTCCAAGAAATTTGAAGCCTACTTAAAGAGCTGTATACGCCGTGTGCTCCCCTATTGAGTGCATGGATGTAAATCTCTGTAGTTTTTACATCACTGTACCTTGAAAAAGTATACAGCCATAACAAGGCAGGTGGTCTGACGCTATGGGCGCGGTTTATTTTGGTGTTATGTGAGCTCC
>JAUVQU010000186.1 GCA_030597965.1 Cellvibrionaceae bacterium | reverse complement strand
TGACTTGCTGCCAACTGACTCTTACGCGTGGCAGTACCTGGAATCGACCGTTGCCGATGTATTGCAGTCCTACGCGTATAAAGAAATCCGTTTTCCTGTATTGGAAAGTACGGAGTTGTTTAAGCGTTCTATTGGTGAAGTGACCGACATCGTTGAAAAAGAAATGTACACCTTTGACGATCGTAATGGTGAGAGTGTCACTCTGCGCCCCGAAGGAACTGCCTGTTGTGTTCGTGCCTGCGAACAGAATGGATTGCTCTATAACCAGATTCAGCGTCTTTGGTATCAAGGGCCGATGTTCCGGTACGAAAAACCACAAAAAGGTCGCCTGCGCCAGTTCCACCAGTTTGGTGTTGAAACATTTGGTATGGCTGGGCCCGATATCGATGCGGAAATGCTATTAATAACCTCACGGTTGTGGCGCGAGCTGGGTATTAGTGATGCGGTGACCTTACAGTTGAATACGCTGGGTACAAGCGAAGAGCGTAAGGCCTATCGCGCCGCGTTGGTTGCCTATTTAACGGAGCGTAAAGATCAGCTGGATGAAGACAGTCAGCGCCGTTTAGGCAGTAACCCTTTACGTATTCTTGATAGTAAGAGTGTCAGCACTCAAGCCCTATTAAACGATGCCCCTAATTTGCACGACTATTTTGGCGAGGAAACCCAAGCGCATTTTAATGGTGTAAAAGCCTTTTTGGATGCGGCGGGTATTGAGTATCAAATCAACCCTCGCTTGGTGCGGGGATTAGATTATTATTGTTTCACCGTATTTGAGTGGGTAACCGATAAACTGGGTGCTCAAGGTACGGTGTGTGCCGGTGGTCGTTACGATGGCCTGGTTGAGCAGTTGGGTGGTAAAGCAACACCAGCGGTTGGCTTTGCGATGGGTGTTGAGCGTCTTGTGCTATTACTGCAAGAGCTTAATGCAATTCCTGAGGGCCTGAGTCAGGCAGTGGATGTTTATGTTGTAGCAATGGGTAATGTACAAGCACCAGCTTTCCAATTGGCAGAGCAGGTTCGTACCGCGCTGCCTCATCTGCGTGTGATGAGTCACTGTGGTGGTGGTAAGTTTAAAAAACAAATGAAAAAAGCCAATGATAGTGGTGCCGATGTGGCATTGATTATCGGCGAGGATGAAGTGGCTGCGGGACAGGCTAGCATTAAGTTTTTGCGCGAGGAGCGTGAGCAGCAGACCTTGTCTGTTGAAGAAATTATTGCTGTTTTGCAGTCCTAGCAAACAATAGTATGAATAAAATAATAGAGATTTAGATCAGGAGTAATAAGTGTCACAGCATTTAACAGAGGAAGAGCAGATCGCATCCATGAAACAGTGGTGGGATCATAACGGGAAGTCCGCATTGATTGCAGTGGCGATTGGTGTTTCTGGCTATTTTGGCTGGGGTGCTTATCAAGATCAGCAACGTGCAAACGCTGAAGCTGCTGGGGCAGAGTATCAGCAATTGGTTGCCGCTGTGAGCGCTGATCAAGGTTTGTCGGATGAGCAAAAAGCAACGGCAAATCACTTGCTCACCGTGTTACAGGAAGAGCATGGTAGCAGCTTGTATGCTGCGCAAGGTGCGTTGTTAGTTGCTAAGTTGGCGGTAATGGATAATAAGCTGTCAGCCGCCGCTGAGCACTTGCAGTGGGTTTTGGATGGAAGTTCGGACACGCCCATTAAGTTGCTGGCCGCTGCCCGATTAGCGCGAGTTAAATTGGCTCAAGAGCAATATGACGATGTTATGTCGATTGCTGCAGATAAAGACAGTGGAGTATTTAAGTCTACCTACGCAGAAATTCGTGCCGATGCACAATTGGCGCAGGGTAATACATCAGCAGCGCGTGCCGAGTATCAACTGGCGTTGGAAAATCTGTTGCCTGAGGAGGCCTCTCGCGGAGGCTTGCTGCAGATGAAACTGGACGATTTACAGACGGTTTTTACCATTTCCACGGAAGATGTGACGGACGAGGTGTCGGAATAATGAAACGCATTTTATTTGTAGCTTTGAGCCTTGTATTGGTGGCTTGTTCTTCCACCGATGAAGCTGAGTTGGCATTAGAGCCGGCAGAGCTAATTGATATTGATAGTGATGTTAGGCTTAAAGTGGTCTGGTCCGATGACGTAGGAGCAGGCAGTGAGGATCGTTACTCTCTTTTGACCCCGGCAATTTTAGGCGACCGTGTTTATGCGACTGATGCTGAAGGGCAGGTAATTGCCTATGAGCTTGAGAGCGGCGATGACCTCTGGGAAACGGAACTGGATGTACCTGTTTCCGGTGGTGCTGGCGTTAGTGCTGATAGTGTTTTTGTAGGCACTTATACTGGCGAAGTAATTGCTCTTTCTACTGAAGATGGCAGTGAGCAGTGGCGCGCACAGTTAACAAGTGAAGTGTTGGCCGCACCGCAATCTAATGGTCGTGTAGTTGTGGTACAGACCACTGATGGTGCGCTGGCTGGTTTAGACGCAAATGATGGCAGACAGTTGTGGTTTTTTGACAACTCAATCCCCGTATTAACCTTACGTGGTACGGCGGCTCCTTTAGTGACAGACACAGCTGTTTATGCTGGTTTTTCGACGGGTAAGTTGGTGGCATTGAATGTTGTTGATGGCTCAATGATGTGGCAGCAGCGTGTAGCAATTTCTCGTGGTCGCTCTGAAATTGAGCGTGTAGTCGATGTGGATGGCACGCCGTTATTGGTGGACGACGTACTTTATGCGGCAAGCTATCAAGGTCGCCTTGTGGCAGTCAATCGTGCCACGGGTCGTGGTTTGTGGGCACAAGATGTTTCTACACATACAGAACTCGCTGCTGGATTTGGCAATATTTATCACGTGAGCGATGAAGGTAAAGTCAGCGCTTTTAACGCTAATAGCGGTGACTTGGTTTGGGAAAATGATCAATTAAAACGTCGTCAATTAGGTGCGCCTCAAACTTTTGATAACTACTTGGCAGTGGGTGATTTTGAAGGTTACCTACATGTCTTGAATCAATCTGATGGTCAGCTTGTTGCGCGTCGCAAAGTCGATGGCGCCGGGTTGCGTTCACCGATGAAATCGCACAATGGTGTTTTGTTTGTGCAGGGTAATGGTGGTGAGTTAGAAGCGATTAAAATCAAATAACCTGCACAGCAGCAACGTTGCTGAGTCGGTGTTTATTTGTAGGGGCCGGGTAGCTTGACTATTTCGGCCCTGTTTACTTTTTAACCTAACTAGGGTTTCTAGGTTAAACTTATTATGTATTAACGATTGGCGCTTAACCGCTAATCTTTATGGAAAGAAATAAAGACATGGTTCCTGTAATTGCATTAGTTGGTCGTCCCAATGTGGGTAAATCAACGCTGTTTAATCGCCTCACGAAAACTCGTGATGCGCTCGTGGCTGACTATGCAGGTCTGACCCGTGATCGAAAGTATGGCGAGGCCAAAGTGCTCGACCGTAATGTAATTTTGATCGATACAGGAGGTATTACAGGCGATGAAGCGGGCATTGATAGTGCCATGGCTGAGCAATCACTATTGGCTATCGAAGAAGCTGATGCGGTGTTGTTCATTGTTGATTGTCGCGCTGGCCTAATGGCGGTCGATATGGAAATTGCCAATCACCTGCGTATTAACAGTAAAAAAGTTTTTCTGGTCGCCAACAAAATTGACGGTCAAAATTACGACATGGTGACAGCCCCATTTTATGAGTTGGGGTTGGGTGAGCTTTTTCCAACAACCGCGACCCATGGTCGTGGTGTTAAAACATTAATGGAATCAGTACTGGAAGATTTTCCAGAGGAAGACCAGGACGCCAATAAAGCGGTTGCTACAGGCATTAAAATGGCAATTGTAGGGCGTCCCAATGTGGGTAAGTCGACATTGGTTAACCGTATGCTCGGTGAAGAGCGCGTGGTTGTATACGACCAGCCTGGCACTACACGTGACAGTATTTATATTAATTATGAGCGTGAGGGACAGGGTTATACCATTATTGATACGGCGGGTATTCGGCGTCGTAAAAACGTTAGAGAAGTTGTAGAAAAGTTTTCCATTGTTAAAACATTGCAAGCGATCGATGACGCACACGTTGTGATTCTTGTCATGGATGCCACGGAGAATGTGGTGGAGCAGGATCTTCACCTTATGGGGCAGGTGATAGAAAGTGGTCGCGCTTTGGTTGTCGCGCTGAATAAGTGGGACGGCCTTGATACTGAGCACAAAGATCGCGTTAAAAGTGAATTGGAACGCCGTTTAAAATTTATCGATTTTGCCAATATACATTTTATTTCTGCGTTGCATGGTACCGGTGTCGGTCACTTGTATGAGTCGGTAGAAGAAGCGTATCGAGCGGCCACCGATAAGTTGACCACCAATCATTTAACTCGAATTCTGGAAGACGCTGTTTCGGTTCACCAGCCTCCTATGCACAACACGCACCGTATTAAATTGCGTTATGCGCACTCCGGCGGGCATAACCCACCGATCATTGTGATTCACGGTAACCAGGTGGATAAATTGCCGGGTCATTACGTTAAGTACCTGGAAAAAACATTCCGTCGCGCTTTGGATTTACACGGCACACCCATTCGTTTTCAGTTTAAAAGCTCTGAAAATCCTTATGGAAAAACTAAGCAACTGACCGATAGAGAGCGTTCCAAAAAGCGTAATCTTAGTAAACTTGTCAGTAAGCGCTCAAAGAAGAACACAGGTCGAGTGAATACAAAACCGTCCAAGCCGCCCAAGCATCGATAAAACTCAATGGCCATCCTGATTTAAATGAATGCCCTGTAGGAGCCAGCCCTGCTGGCGAATGGTTCGCTTGCAGGGCAAGCTCCTACAAGGGATTCGTTTAAATCAGGATGCTCGTTGAATTTTATCGGTGCTTAGGCGGCTTCTTCGGTTTTGTATCCACTCGACCCGTGTTCTTCTTTGAGCGC
>JAUVQU010000040.1 GCA_030597965.1 Cellvibrionaceae bacterium | reverse complement strand
GAAGAAGTGACGCGTATTGTGCGTGAAGAATTTAATGTGCCATGGGTGAAATTAAGACTGAGTAAACCGGGCGCACTTAGGCAGTCTCAGGATGTGGGCTTGATTATTGAGCGGGGCAAAAAACCTGCTGGCGAAGAGAGTGGATAATGGTTCGGGTCTTTCTTAGTCTCGGTAGTAATATCGATCGTTATCAACACATATCTTCAGCGCTAGACGCCTTGCAGATGCGCTTCGGCGAGCTATTGATTTCACCCGTGTATGAGAGTGAGGCGGTAGGGTTTGAGGGCGATAACTTCTTGAATTTGGTGGTTGCCATTGAGGTATCCTTGGGCGTGGGAGAGTTATCTGATTGCTTGAAAGCCATTGAGGATGATAACGGCCGTCAAAGAACGGGGCCTAAGTTCAGTGCACGGACACTGGATATCGATATTCTCACTTATGATGATGTGTGTGGCACGGTGGATGGTGTTGAGTTGCCGCGTGATGAGGTGACCACCAATGCGTTTGTATTGAGACCGTTGGCCGATGTGGCGCCGAATGCTCAGCATCCACTACTAAAACGTTCTTATCAATCAATGTGGTCAGAGTATCCGCATGCGCAAAAATTATGGCCCGTAGATTTTGAATGGCAGGGCCATAGTATTTCAATGGAGAAGTGACGTATTAGGCGCTTATGGCCTTTTCGTCACTTAAGCGCTAATGGCTTCTAAACGCTAATGGCTTTGTGCGCAACTGATACAGGTGGTCGCAGTAGGCAGTACTTCTAGACGCTCATTACCAATGGGTTCGCCGCATTGATCGCAGCTACCATATTGATCCGTCCCAAGCTTGGATAGTGCTCGATCGATTTGTGCTAATTCTTTCGCTGTTTCTGAGGCGATAGCTTCCAGCACCTCGTCGTTTTCCCGTTCAACAGCCTGCTCGCCGCTGTCTTGGTTGTAGGCCTTGTGCAGATCCAGCTCCACGGCTTTTAATCGTGTTGATAACTCTACTTGGCGCTTGAGTAGGGATTGTTTGGCGGTAATGCCCTGCATTAGACTCTCCGGTTCTTGGTCATTGTATTTATTGGGTGATTCCCGATCGCCTGAATAATAGGGTCAGAACCACAGATTCAGTATGCGAATGACGAGTGCTGGGCGCTTTGCGCTAAATCAAGAAAAAGCTTCTGTTGGAAGAAAAAAGATGAGCGTGGTGGCTGGTTCTAGCTTGCGGCCTATTGGCTGAGTGAGCGACCACCGTCCACCGCTAAAATCTGCCCGGTCATATAATTTCCTGTCTGAATTAAGAATTGCACAGTGGCGGCGATGTGCTCAGGTTTTCCTGTGTGAGCCAGAGGAATACGATCCAGTATCGCTGTTTGTTGGTCTGGGCTTAATTCTGCATCCTGCTCTGGCCAAAGAATCGCGCCGGGAGCAATACCATTGACTCTCACTTCGGGGGCTAGTTCTTTGGCCATTGATTTGGTCAGCATGACGTTGGCGGCTTTGGCCATACAATAAATAGTGTGATTTTTAAGGGGTTTGTCTGCGTGAATGTCAGCAATGTTGATGATGCTGCCACGAGCCTCTTTTAGAGCGGGTGCCAGTGCTTGCGATAAAAAGAAGGGCGCTTTTGCGTTGCTGCCGAATAGCGTATCCCAGTCATCAGGCGAGCCTGTGCCTATGGGGGTGGGATAAAAACTCGAGGCATTGTTGATCAGTACATCGAGGCGCCCAAATGCGCTAAGGGCTTGGCTGGCTAATTGTGCAACTTCTTCCATGTCATTTAAGTCTGCGGTTATGGCGCTCGACGAATTGCTGCGAATGCTATTGAGTTTCTCGCTCAGTGCCAGTGCTTCTTGTTTTGAGGTGCTGTAGTGAATGATTAGATTATAGCCCTGCGCATGCAGAGCTTCGGCGAGGTGGGCGCCAATACGGCGGGCGCTGCCGGTAATCAATACGGCGGGAGTTGTGCTGCTCATTGGCTATCCTGTGGTGTTAACGATATGAGTTTGTCGACCCTGCGTTCGTGTAGTTTTTCCCCGATTATTTTTCCGCTGAAGCCTTCTTTGATGATATCGCTGGCCTGTACTTGCTGGCACAGGGCAATGGCCTTGTGGATGTATGCTGTGGGTGGATAGGGTGTAGGGCATGTTTTTTTACTGCGGCTTTCTGCTTCGCAGGCGGTTAAAAAATCTTGCAGCTTTTCAGGACGTTTTAAGGCGCCTTGGCGTTCAATCAGTTCCAGTAATTTTTCTGCGGAAAGTGTTTGGATACCTTCACAGAGTATTTGATCTCGTCCAAGCGCAATGGCCAGATCGCGAAATACCTTGGGTATTGCCAGTCGGGCAGACAGGGCCTCCAGGCGTTTGATGTTGATGTCCGGGTCGGCGTCAAGGCGATGCGTCAGGCACCCAAAGCGAATGGTGGCTTTGGGTGTCAGTTGGCAAGCTTGCTTGAGGCTGCTGATACGTGCGCTGCTGGTTTTGGTATCGAACAGTTGATCCAGCTCGGGTATGACTTTGTTGAGTGCGCCACAGTCTCTCAATACTTCAATAAAAACATGGGGTGACTCTTCCCCTAAAGCCTTTTCAAACTCCTTCCATACGCGCTCTGCAACGAGATGGTTTACTTCGCCGTTATGAACCATCGCCTGCATAAGTTGCATGGTTTCGCCGGCAATGGAGAAGCCCAGATGATGGTAGCGAGCGGCAAAGCGGGCGACGCGCAGAATGCGAACGGGGTCCTCGCTGAAGGCGGGTGATACGTGTCGCAACAGTTTGCTCTGGATATCTTGCTGGCCGCCGTAGGGGTCAATGATTTCGCCTTTAGGGGTTTGAGCGATGGCATTGATGGTGAGGTCTCGACGCAAAAGGTCGTCTTCCAGGGTGATGTCGGGTGCGGTGTGAAAGCTAAAGCCACTGTATCCAGGGGAAGTTTTTCGTTCGGTGCGGGCAAGAGCGTATTCTTCATTGGTTCGGGGGTGCAAGAAAACCGGGAAGTCTTTGCCGACAGGCTTAAAGCCATTTTCCAACATCTTTTTGGGGCTGGAGCCAACCACCACCCAGTCGCATTCGCTGTAGGGGAAGCCTAACAATTGATCGCGAACAGCGCCGCCGACTAGGTAGGTTACGGACATAGATTCAGGCTCTAAAAACTTTGCGTTTAGGTCTAGCTCTTTGGTGCGGTGGTTAGGCCTATGGTTTGTTTGACGGGTAGACGCAGAGTGAAGCAGGTGCCTTCGCCCTCGGTACTTTCTACCAGAATCTTACCGCCATGGCTTTCTATAATGCCGTATGAAACGGAAAGACCCAAGCCCGTCCCTTCGCCAACGGGTTTGGTGGTGTAAAAGGGGTCGAAAATTTTATTAAGTACATCAGGGCTCATGCCTGAGCCTGTGTCCTCAATCTTGATGATGAGTTGCTTGTCAGCATGCTCTGTGCTGATGTTTATTTTCCCGAATGTTTCGATGGCTTGAGCCGCATTGACCAAGAGGTTGGTAATAACCTGGTAGATCCGGGTGGTAATGCATTCTATTTCAATAATGGGCTCTGCAAGGTTTAGTTGAACATCGGCTTTATATTTAACTTCGCTGTGGACAATATTGAGAACGCTATGGATGCATTCATTAATATTGAGTTGTTGCCATTCCTGCTGTTCGGGATGGGAGAAAACTTTAAGGTCGGCGACAATTTGCCTGACTCGGCGAACGCCCGTTAGTGAGTCGTGAATGATTTGCTCAACTTCATGGTTGGTGTGCTCAAAGTCGATATTATTTTGTATGTCCTGGGCTTCTTTTGAGGTTGTAATGATTTCAGTGTGTTTGTAGGCGCTCGCAAGCTTTCGGTAGTCTTCCAGGTAAGACTCCAAGCTGCCAAGGTTGGAGTTTATGTAGCCAATGGGGTTGTTTATTTCGTGGGCAACCCCCGCCGCCAATTGCCCTAATGAGACCATCTTTTCTGCTTGTATTAGTTGGTTCTGGGTTTGTTTTAGTCGCTGGTTGGCGGCTTCTAATTCGTGAGTGCGCTCTGTTACCCGGTCTTCTAAATCTTGTTCGCGCATTCTCAAGGCCAGGTGTGTTTTAACTCTGGCTAAAAGTTCATCGCGATTGAAGGGGGTGGTGATGTAATCGGATGCGCCTAGCTTGAGAGCCCGGCTAATGGTCGATGGCTGGTTGTCCGCTGAAACGACAATAATGGCTGGGCGGTGTGAGTCTCGGCACGGTATTGGGTTTTCATTCAGTTCTTCCAGAACATCAAAGCCCGATTTATTGGGCATGTTTAAGTCAAGCAGTAATAGATCAATGTTGTGGTTTTTAAGCCGGTGCAGGCAGCTTTCTCCATCGCTTGTTTCAATAATGTTGGGGTAGGCTTCGCGCAGGATAAAGTTTAATGCCTTTCGGTTGACAGAGTTGTCATCGGTGATGAGTAGTGTTGGGGCGGGCGGTCTTTTTTCCATGCTTTTGTGCCTGGCTGTCGGTGCTGATTATTAAGTGTTTGGCTGAGTTCAATCTAGAACTCGATTGACATTGCTGTCAATACTGAATCTTAGTTTACTGTTTTACAGTTTTTAATGGGCTTTTGTCATGCAAGTCACAATTTATTGGGGTATTCTAAAAGAATAGTTAATAAGAAGGTTTCTAAGTGTTATGTCAGAGATAAAAGTACTTACAACGGGTGAAGCGGCAAAATATTGTGGCGTTAATTTTCGTACAGTGATTCGTTGGATAGAGCGTGGCAAGCTCAAAGCGTATAAATTGCCTGGGCGCGGTGACCATCGAATTCAAGTTAAGGATTTTGTGGCTTTTCTTGACGAGAATGAAATGCCGATTCCTTCTGAACTGGGCAGTGTGAATCGTAATGTATTGGTTATTGAGGACCAGCCAGAAATGGCCAGTGCAATAAAGCGCTTGTTGGTGAGAAACGGCTTCGAAGTTGAAATTGCAAAAGATGGCTTTAGGGCGGGTGCGCTTTTATCTCAAATGAATCCTGCGTTGGTAACCCTTGATTTGAAAATGCCAGGGATGGATGGCTATGAAGTGTTGAAGTTTATTCGTAGTCAGGAGCAGCATGTAAACACCAAGGTGTTGGTGGTTTCTGCGGATACGCAGGAGGGGTTGGATCGAGCTATGTCGCTTGGGGCGTCAGCGGTTTTGCCTAAGCCGTTTGAAAACCTTGAGTTGCTTGAAAAGATAGAAGAGCTCTTGGGGAGCTAGGTTTTTAGGCTGAGTTGTAAATGCTCTACTTAAAGGCTTCGAGAACTTTTTTATATTGACACCACAATGGATGGCTTATGGGTGAAGGGAGTCGTAGATAGCGAGATGCTTTAAAGGGCGTTTATATGCAGAGTGAATTGGGAATTGGAAGTGGTGTTTCTGCGGGAATATTCTCTTATTTACTACCCTTTGCTGTGTTATTGACTCTGATTTGTGGGCTTCTCGTTTATTTTATTCCTGCCAGTGGCTTACCAAGATCTTTTATTGCGAAGCGGTATTTTGTAGGTTTTTTTGCCTTTTATGGCATTGCTGAGCTTCTCTTTTTTGCTGTGGCTGCTCTAAAGAGTCAAAATTTTATACTTGTTCTTGGGCAGAGCTTCTTTTTCATTTCCTTTCTTCTTTATAGTTGGGCATTTGTGGCGGGTATACGGCCGGTCACTCGCGCTGAGATAATTGGCGGCCTTTTTCTTGCTGCCTGTGCCGTGGCCTGGTCTTTTTACAGCGTTAATTTTGGGGTGGAGTTGCGGTGGCGGATAATATCTTTTCATTCTTCAGTTTTTGTTTTGGTGTTGTTGGGTTTTGTGTGGCTGTTTTTTAGTTACATGAATTACGATGCCTTTGAGCATAGAGGAGAGAAAGTTACGCTGCTCAGCTTGGGGTTAGTATTATGTTTATTACTGTTTAATATCTCTCTGGCGCTTATGGAAGTTGGTGGCTATGAGATGTTGCCGCCGTTTTCGTTGGTGGTACTAATACTCCTGTGTACCCTCGCAATATTTGCTTATTTTTTACACGATTACTCTCAGGAGCTTTACGAGGAGGCGTCAACGGATCCAATGACGGGTTTGCTTAATCGCCGTTATTTTTATGTGAGGGTGCGTGAGAAACTTCGTATGCAACAGCGCAAAACTCCAATGTGTATCTTGGTTTGTGATATCGATAGCTTTAAAGGCGTTAATGATGGCTATGGGCACTTGATTGGTGATCAGGTGATCTGTGGGGTTGCGGATGTGCTGAAGGCGGGTATAAGGGACGTTGATATTTGTGCGCGCTTTGGTGGTGATGAATTTGTGATCTTTTTGCCTCGGGCCGAGGCTGGTGATGTCATTTTGGTTGCTGAGCGACTGCGTGAGCAAATAGAGGGACTCTTCTTTATCGGTGAGGAGGAGGAAGTGTTTGTGACGGCTAGCTTCGGAGTGGCACCCATTTTGATGGCGAATGACCTCGATGACGCGGTGCGCAAAGCTGACAGAGCGCTGTATCGTGCTAAGTCCAAAGGGCGTAACTGCGTAGAGGTCGTGTATGATTGAAAAAGAGTTTATTTCACGACAAGTGGAATTTGTTTAATTATCTGTGTTGCCAGGCGTTCTGCTTCTTGCCTTGCCATCTCAATGTTATCTGTTTCAGCAATCAATAATGCCGCCTCTGTCAGCGCAGAAATAATCATTCGGCTCAAAAGTTCCAGACGGAACTGATCCGCTTCGGATCCATCAGCTTGCTGTAAAATCATATCGTGAGCGGCTACTACCGACGGGCTTGCTTGCCACTCAATGCGCCCCAATATTTTTGGGGTGTCAATCAATACAATCTGCCGGAAATGTGGATCGTCACAATAATCCATAAAGGCGCGCCAGTTATACAACATAGACTCTTCGCTCAGTTCGAGCATGGGATTCAGTTTTTCCATTAACTGCAGACTCATGGCTTCGGTGACTGCTTTGAATAGCGCTAATTTATTGCCGTAATAGTGGTAGATGGGGCGTGTGGTGAGACCGCAGTCTTTGGCGATATCCGCCACAGAGGTATCAGCATAGCCTTTTTCACCAAATAGCTGACAGGCGCTTTCCAGTACCAGTGATTGGGTTTCAGCCCTTCTTTCGGCTTGCGTTCTGCGAGTGCTCATGGATGTGTCTCAATAGAAGCCTGTATTAATTAACGTTAAGGCGGTCACGGCCGGGTTGACTTATGTAATCATATTACATAATATTATGTAATTCAATTGCATAAGTTTGGTGTCTGGCTGGTTATCTTTTGTGAGTCAGTGCCAGACATAAAAATGTTTACAGCAATAAACTGTAGTTCCCATCTTTGGAGAATCGATATGAGCGAGTATCTTGACAAGGCATTTAGCCCTGCCGTATTAGGCAAATCATTAGAAGTGCGCAACCGCATCATTAAGGCGGCAACCTTTGAGGGTAAAACACCCGGCGGCATGCCCGGGCAAGCCTTGCATGATTTTCACCGGGAGCTTTGCGATGGTGGCGTGGGCATGACCACGATTGGCTATTGTACGACAGAAGCGGATGGCCGTATCTCTGAAGAGATGATGTATCTGGGTGATTATGCCCGCCCGCAGTTGACGTCCATGATCGCTGATTTAAAAACAACTGGCACTAAAGTCTCTGGTCAAATGACCCACTGCGGTAACTTCTCTAAAAATCGTCAGCTTCAGCGCCTGAAGCGAGCCCAAGGACCGAGCCCCCAGTTTAATGACCTGGGCCTGATTGTCGGTAAGCCCTGGGCTGATGGTATGACCGAAGCCGATATCGATTATCTGGTGGACACTTATTACAACGCCGCTCTTTATATGAAAGAGGTAGGTTTTGATGCCACGGAGATTCATTTCTCCCACGGTTATGGCTTGAGCCAGTTCATCAGTCCGAAAACCAACAAACGCAGCGATAAGTACGGTGGCAGTATCGAGAACCGTATGCGCCTGCCGCTGCGAATACTGGAAGCTGTGCGTAAAGCTGTTGGTGACGACTTTCCAATCATGGGCAAGATGGGTCTCACTGATGGTGATGCGGTTAAAAACGGTCTGACAGAAGATGATGCCATCCGTGTAGCAGAGATGTTGGATCAGGGCGGTATTGATGCGTTGATCACCAGTGGTGGCACCAGTACGCATAACACCATGTGGATGTTCCGCGGCGAGCCTATTACCAAGGCGATGATAGCAACCCAGACCAGTCCATTGATGAAAATGTTGTTCACCATGGTTGGGCCGATGAAATGGAAAAACTACCCTTACGAAGAGCTCGTCTTTCTTGATGGATTCAAACGTGTTCGCGATGCAGTTAAAAATTCACAGATGATTTATATCGGTGGCTGCCATGAAATGGATTCCCTCGAAAAGGTGATCAGCGAAGGGGCGGACTTTGTGCAGATAGGCCGCGCTTTGATTCGCAACCCTAATTATGTAAACGATGCGATGGCTCAGCGCGAGCAGTTCCACAGTGGTTGTACTCACTGTAACCGTTGTGTGGCAACTATTGAGGCTCCAGGTGGTGTTCATTGTTATCTGCGAGAAGAAGAAAAAGCGATTCAGATTCAGCAAGCCTGAATCTGACCTAATTATTGAGAGTATTGTTATGAGCACATTTGATATTCAGATTCCCACTCTCAACCCAAAGCTGGGAAAGATTATGCAGGTTGCCTATATCGTCGATGATATTGATGAAGGCATGAAGGATTGGCATGACAAGTACGGCATTGGCCCCTGGGTTGTCATGCGCGACGAAAAACCGTTGAGTAATGCCAAATACCGTGGCGATAAGAGCGAAGAGGTTGTGATCTCTGCGGCATTTGCTTATCAGGGTGACCTGCAAATTGAGCTTATTGAATTGAGGAAAATCGTACCCACAATGTACAAAGAAGTCTTGGATCGTGGACAGATAGACCTCCAGCACTATGGTGTCCTTGCGGAGGGCTTTGAAGCGGCCAATGAATTTGCCTCGTCCAATGGCTTTGTTCCTGTGGTTGAATCGGGAATTAAAGGTTTGGCGCAGATGAACTATGTTGAGGCGACGGATTTTACCAAAAATGTCTTTGGCCCGGATGAGCAAGCTTTCATGAAAACGCCAGAAGGGCACGGTGTTGTATTGGAAATCATACAAGATAATTCAATGACCAAGCCCTATTTTTCTGGAATGAAAGAAATGATTGATGGGGTCCCTGAAGGGCAATTAATAAAAGAGTTTAAGCTGAGCGACCTTTCTTCGATGGGTGTATTGTTGCCCGCCTTAGGTAAGTTCTTGGTGAAAAAATTACTGGGTAAAGTGTAATACGATCCTATTTAGCAGCGTGAATGTAAGTTATAAAAATTGAAAAAGGACAAGTGGCGGTAGTTACTGGTGCCGGAGGCGGCACTGGTCGTTGTATTGTTAAAAACTTAGCGCCTAAAGGCGTTCTTTTTTGCTGTTGGTTTTATATTTTCAAAATCTTTGAGTAGGGGATGAGCGCCTTTAATGAAGGTGTTGAGTTTGTCATTACGGTCGCTCTGCGTTTGTTGAGTCGAGTCACAGTGCCCTGATGGCGTTTATTCTTGTGATCAAAAGCCACGAATTCTCCCACGATTACATTTTTAATGAGCTGTGTGGAGCAATCGTTCTTTTCTATGTGGGTGAGCAATTTTTGAGTGGTTGGCCCACAGGGTTGAACGGCCAAAAGCAGTGAACTATAAACAATGTCTTGTGCGTTATCGCTGTATAGCCTTTTCAAAATAGAATAAAACTCAGTGTTGTGTACCGAACCTCTGGAGCGCTGCCCTAAGTTAGCCTGAATATAATGTGCGAACTCATGCAGCACTATGTGACTAATATTGACTAGGGGGTTGGTCGGGCCAGACGAGGGGTGATAGTTTTTGATCTCGTGGTGTGATTTCCAGCGCCAAAAATTTTCTTCCTCAAACATTTCGGCGATGCACAGGCGACCGTATACCAATGTGAAAATATCGGCTCCGCGCTGATTTTTACTGAAAGGATTGAGCGTTTTTCTACTAGATGCTGGATGATGGCGCAGATAGGTTTTTTTACCTCGGCCCAACACCACCTCGAATGAGTGGTGTCGCATGGGTTGTCCCACCCATATCTCGTATTTTTCCAGTAAACTTAAGGTGGCCGACCTCATGCCGTTAAAGATCAGCGGAAAGTTAAGTTCATTGGTGCATTGAGTCATGTTGAGGCGTTAATCGGAGTTAATGGCAAGTAAGGGCGCAGCATCGCACCTTTTACTGATTCTGAGTAGAATTTTGTTGTCTATGCTGTGAGATTCGAGCCGCTAAACTCAGGTAAAATAGCATGAAGAATGTATGTATATAGGCCGCCCATGTATATAGACAGCCACTGTCATCTGGATCTTCCGCCGCTGGCCGATGCTTTACCTGAGTATTTACAGGGGGCAAAGCAAGCGGGCGTATGTACGATTGTGGTGCCAGGGCTTTATCCTAAGCAGTGGCAAACACTACAAGTCTTGTGCTCCTCAAATAGTGCTCATGGTGTAAACCTGTATTCAGCCATTGGGCTTCACCCCTGGTGGACGACGGAATGCCCGCTGAGCGATCTGGAAAAGTTAATGCGGTCGGCACTGGCTGAATACAGTGGGGTGGTTGCTGTTGGTGAGTGTGGTTTGGATGGTGTGATTGAGACACCGTTAAAAGATCAAATCCCTTTGTTTGAATTGCAGTTACGCTTGGCGGCGGCGTATCAGTTACCCGTCATTGTGCATGTGCGTAAAGCGCATAATGAAGTGCTCAAATTATTGTCTGAAACCGCCGGTCTTTGTGGCGGTGTGATTCATGGCTTCTCTGGAAGTCTTGAGCAGGCTCAGCAGTATTGGCGTTTGGGTTTCTATATTGGGGTTGGCGGTACAATCACCTATGAGCGCGCGGCCAAAACACGCAGGGCAATTGCATCAATGCCGTTAGAGGCGCTGGTGTTGGAAACCGATGCGCCAGATATGCCCTTGTCGGGTTACCAGGGGGAACCTAATAAGCCGAGCCGGTTACCACAGGTGGCTCAGGCGCTGGCGGACTTACGGGATATACCATTGAGCGACATGACAGAAATCCTTTGGCAGAACACACACAAATTATTTAATTTGTGTGATGAGAGCAAAGGCCGCAGTTAATGAGTGCCTCTTCTGAGCAGTCGATTTTTCTGGCGGATGATTTAACGGGCCTTTGCATCAATGATTTGATGGGGCAGGGCTGGCAAAATCGCTATCGCCAATTAATTAAATGGGGCGATAGACTGGCTGCAAAGCCATCGATTCATAACCCCAATAATTTAGTCAAAGGCTGTGCCAGTAACGTGTGGTTGGTGCATCGTCAAATAGATGGTTTCCATGAATTTGCTATTGATGCGGATGCCCGGATTATTAAAGGGTTGGTAGTACTGCTGTTACTGGCGGTGCAGGGTCTTTCTTCGGACGCTCAAGGCTGTTCTCCAAGCGCTCAGGGCTGTTCCCCAGGTGCTCAAGGCTGTTCTCAAGAGGCGTTGGATCGACGTGCGCTGGATCAATTGTTCGTAGAGTTAGAGCTGGATAAGCATTTGAGCGGCTCACGCAGTAATGGTTTTCGTGCGCTGCTCGATGCGGTGTTCCAAGCTGTGCAGGGTTAGCTATTCTCGCGATTGCGATTACATTTATCCAGATACTTTCTAATGGCCCGGGAGCTGGCGATCAGTCCAAAGCTGGCGGTGACCATCGTCGACGCCCCAAAGCCTCCACTGCAATCCAGCTTTAAATTACCGTCAAGATTGGCCTTGGTATTGCACGTGCCGCCGTCAGCGTCGGGATAGGTCATCTGTTCTTTGGAATAAATAGCTTCCACGGAGAAATAACGTTTCGGATTTCTATGAAAGTTGTGCAGACGTCTCAGGCTGTTGCGTACTTTGGCCAGCAGAGGATCATTGGTGGTGCGGGTCAGGTCGCCGTGGGTAATTTGCGTGGGGTCGAGTTTTCCCCCGGCAGAACCTACCGTGAGCACGAGTTTCTTTTGGCGACGGCAGTGTGCAATTAATTTGGCTTTTACCTGCGCCGCGTCAATGGCATCGATCGTTAGGTTAATGCCATCGTGAATTACCTCGGTCATATTATCGCCATCGAGAAAATCATCAACGATGTGAATATTTAGTTCAGGGTTTATATCCTTTAGGCGCTCGGCTAAAACGACGGTCTTGGACTGGCCTATTGTTGAGCTGAGTGCGTGAATCTGACGGTTGGTGTTGGTGATGCAAATGTCATCCAAATCCACCAGCGTGATCTCACCGATACCACTGCGAGCCAGTGCTTCGGCTACCCATGTGCCAACACCGCCCAGTCCGATCACGGCAAAGTGCGCCTGCTGTAAGTCATTCAGTGCCTGATTGCCATAGAGTCGTGCAATGCCGCCAAAACGTTGCAGAAAAGCCTCTGAGTGTTGTGGGCCAGTCTCAGTGTGTGGATTATTGGATGGGTCAGTGCTCATGGTGTTCTCAGGCTGGTATCAGTAAAAGGCGGCTTGGCTAGGGTGTGTTTGTGCGGCAGTTTAACCTAGAAACCGCCGTTGGGCGTGAAAAAGACATGTAAGATAATGGTGTGCATGGGGGGATTTAAAAAATTCGTAATCACCTTAATTAGTGATGGGATGTTTTTAGATTTTTCCGAATAGGCCAGTCTTACTCTCAGTAAAAAGACCGCATTAAGCGGCCTTTTTTATATGTGCTTTCCCCAGCTTTCTATCAATGGTGGATTTCGTGCTTCTGCTGGAAGCCTATGTCGTGCGCGGCTTCTTCGGCTTGGTCATGGTTTGGGTAGTGGCAGGGCTTACCATCCTCTGCGGTAAGGGGCAGGGTATGTCCCCAAAGGTCATGACATTCCACCGTGCAAGAATGATCTTTAGGGTCATCAACAATAGTGGCGTCGCTGAGGCGGCCCACTTCGTACATGGTGCGCATATGATTTAAATCCATAATACCTTCCTGTAATTATCAATAATTGCTATTAATGTTGTTGTTATAAATTCTGACTGTGATCCAGTATAAGCACAAATATTGGTGAGAGGGTAGGAAAATCGACGGTTTTGGCTGGCAGTGACCGGTTAGGCTTGTGCTATAATCGCGCCCTTTCTGATGCGGGTAAAGTTGGCACCTCAGTGAATGAAAACTCCATGGTCAATTAATAAAAGTTAAGTGAGCAGTTCATGATCTTAATGATCGATAATTACGACTCTTTTACCTACAACGTGGTGCAGTACCTGGGGGAACTGGGTGCGGACATCAAGGTAGTTCGTAATGATGAAATCACGGTAGATGAGGTTGAGACTTTGGCTCCGGAGAAGATTGTCATATCTCCCGGTCCCTGTACCCCAAACGAAGCGGGTATCTCTGTGGCAGTAATCGAGCGTTTTGCTGGCAAGATCCCACTGTTGGGAATTTGTCTGGGGCACCAATCCATTGGGCAGGCTTTTGGGGGCGATATTGTGCGTGCCCGTCAGGTTATGCACGGTAAAACATCGCCAATTTATCACGCCGATAAAGGTGTGTTCAGGGGCCTTTCCAATCCTTATCAGGCCACCCGCTACCATTCTCTGGTGATTGACAAGAATACCTTGCCAGATTGTTTGGAAATTACCGCGTGGACTCAAACGGAAGACGGTGAGCTGGATGAGATTATGGGGGTGCGCCATAAGACACTGGATGTTGAAGGGGTTCAATTCCATCCGGAGTCGATCTTGACCGATCATGGTCACGACCTGCTACGCAACTTTCTTGAGGGTACCTCTTAAGATACACTTTTCACGCGATAGCCACATTGCCTCGTGGCACCTACTTTTGGTTGTTCCGTACTGGCTTCAGGGTCCCTATTTTGGTGCTCTCACGTGAAATCACTATTTTTAGAAGCGCCCTTGAATTATAAAAACACTTTAACAATAAAAAAGTACCATTATGGATATTAAGCAGGCTCTAAACGAAGTGATTAATGGTCGGGATTTGTCTACCGATGATATGGTCTCGGTGATGCGCCAGATCATGACGGGTGAAGCGACCGATGCACAGATTGGTGGTTTCCTTGTGGCGTTGCGCTTAAAAGGCGAGACCATCGATGAGATTACTGGCGCAGCCACTGTGATGCGTGAATTGGCTGCCAGGGTTGAATTGAATCAAGAAAACTTAGTGGACACCTGTGGCACAGGTGGTGATGGTGCGCATCTGTTTAATGTGTCCACCGCTTCTGCATTTGTGGTTGCCGCTGCGGGCGGCAGAGTGGCGAAGCATGGTAATCGTTCGGTTTCCAGTTCAACCGGTTCTGCTGATGTATTAGAGGCGGCTGGTGTTGCTTTGGACATCACGCCAGAACAGGTAGCTCGTTGTGTGGAGCACATCGGTGTGGGCTTTATGTTTGCCCCTGCTCATCACAGCGCGATGAAGCACGCGATTGGCCCGCGCCGTGAACTGGCACAGCGCACTATTTTTAATATGTTAGGCCCTATGACGAACCCCGCCGGCGTTACGCGTCAGGTGATTGGCGTATTCAGCGCTGATTTGTGCAAGCCTATGGCGACTGTATTGGGGCGCTTAGGTAGTGAGCATGTCATGGTTGTTCACTCTGAGGATGGGTTGGATGAAATTAGCTTGGCAGCCGGTACGTATGTGGCCGAGTTAAAGAATGGCGGTGTTACCGAGTACCGTATTGCACCAGAGGATTTTG
>JAUVQU010000023.1 GCA_030597965.1 Cellvibrionaceae bacterium | reverse complement strand
CGCGGAATTGGTTTGTTAAATAAAATCAAAGCCTATAACTTACAGGACAAGGGTGCGGATACCGTCGAAGCCAATGAGCAGTTAGGCTTTGGTGCCGACATGCGTGACTACTCTATTTTACGGACTATGCTTGAGCATCTTGGTATTAAGAAAATCAAGTTAATGACAAATAACCCGCGTAAAGTAAAAGCGCTGCAAGATTTGGGCGTTGATGTGGTGGAGCGGTTGGCGCACGAGTCTGGCCGTCATCCACACAATGCTAAGTACCTCGCCACCAAGAAAGGCAAGTTGGGACATATACTTGAAGAGGGCGATGACGGGTAATAAAAGTTTGATTCTGATCTCGCTTGCCCGTCATTCCCGCGCCAAAAGTAGGGGCTACAAAGCCAAAGCGGGAATCCAGTGTGAGCATAGCGAATATGTCTTTAAGGCTTATCTCGCTTTAATCCTTAGATTTATTTCGCCTTTCCTAGGCGAGTTCATTTTCTTTTCTACAGCAAAAAGAAAACGAACCAAAAGAAAGTGCCGCCCAAACAGACTGCCCTTCGGGTTCACTGCGATGCTCAATTTTCGGCGGGCCTCCGGAACTCGCTACGCTCAGACAGTCCTCGGCTTATTCCGCCAAAAGCCTCCGCTTCTCGTCAGCCTGTGATGGGGAGTTGGTGCCAAATTGAAGATGAAAGTGAAATCACAGTTAATAGCAGACCTTCTCCTAGTTAGTTTTACAGTTTGATCCAGGGGAGTGCTTCTCGGAAGGTATCGTTATTGGCTCTTTCAAGCCATTCGAACATCACCATTTCCGTCGTGACTATTTGAGCCCCGGCGGCTTCGAGCCGGCGTATGGCGGCTTCGGTGTTTTCTGGGCGGCGTGAACCGCAAGCGTCTTGAACGATGAATACTTCTTTTTTTAAACTCAATAGATCCAGTGCAGTTTGCAGTACACATACATGGGCTTCGGCTCCGCAAATAATAATTTGTGAGCGCTCATACTTTTTTAGATATTGAAATATTTTGCCCTCTCTGACGGTACTGAAGTGAACTTTTTCAATCACATCTGCGTTGTCACAATGTATTTCTGATAGTTCAGGAAGTGTCCTGCCTAGCCCTTCGGGGTATTGCTCGGTGAAGAGGGTGGGAATATCGAGCTGCTTACTGAGTTGTAAGAGTTTGATGTTGTTGGTGAGCAGGCTGTCCTTATTGGCAATTTTAGGTATTAATTGAGTTTGTAGATCGACGACGAGTAGCAGGCTGTGCTTGGTGTTTATCAGCATAAAGTTCCCTCGGTTGAGTGTTTATACTATACCCCTTTATTTGGGTTCAAAGGGATGTTGAATTTTATGCGGATAGAATTTTGGGCATTAAAAACCCGCCGAAGCGGGTTTTTAAAAAGCATCAGTAATTACATGCCCAGCTTCTTCTCTAGGTAGTGGATGTTGACACCACCTTTGGCAAAGCCAGCATCTCTTACCAAGTCTTTTTGTAGTGCAATATTGGTGCGAATACCATCAATCACCAGCTCATCCAAAGCGTTACGCATACGTTGCAGGGCAACCTCGCGGGTTTCACCATAAGTGATGATCTTCGCAATCATGGAGTCGTAGTTAGGCGGCACGCTGTAGCCATTGTACAAGTGAGAATCCACACGAACACCTAGACCGCCTGGCGCATGAAAAGTATTCACTTTACCTGGGCATGGCATGAAGGTTTTCGGGTCTTCCGCATTGATCCGGCATTCGAAAGAGTGGCCTTTGATTTCAATATCATCCTGAGTGACGGACAGCTTCATGCCGGCACAGACGCGAATCTGCTCTTTTATGAGGTCGAAATTACAGATCATTTCGGTAACTGGGTGCTCTACCTGAATACGCGTGTTCATTTCGATAAAGTAAAAGTGACCGTCTTCGTATAGGAACTCGAACGTCCCTGCGCCTCGGTAGCCAATATCAATGCAGGCATCCACGCATGACTTGTACACTTCTTCGCGCACAGATTGCTCAATGCCGGGTGCTGGGGCTTCTTCCAGTACTTTCTGATGGCGACGTTGTAATGAGCAGTCACGATCACCAAAATGTACAGCGCTGCCCTGACCATCAGAGAGTATTTGTATCTCAACGTGACGAGGATTCTGCAGATATTTTTCCATGTAAACCGTGTCGTCACCGAAGCCAGCCAGTGCTTCAGCTTTGGTTACGCGGATAGAGTTCATCAGATGAGACTCTGTGTGAACCACGCGCATACCACGACCACCGCCACCAGAGGCAGCTTTAATGATGATTGGGTAACCAATGTCACGGCCGTGCTTCATGCACACATCGGCGTCATCGGGCAGTGGGCCATCGGAGCCAGGGACGGTAGGTACACCGGCTTTTTTCATGGCTTCAATGGCGCAAACCTTGTCGCCCATTAGGCGAATAACATCAGGGTCTGGGCCGATGAAGGTAAAGCCGCTCTTTTGTACTTGCTCGGCAAAGTCGGCGTTTTCTGCTAAGAAACCATAGCCTGGGTGTACGGCTACTGAATCGGTAATTTCCATTGCGCTGATGATGCGCGGAATATTCAGGTAGCTCTCGGGCGATGGGTTTGGACCAATGCAAACAGACTCGTCAGCAAGACGAACGTGCTTAAGATCACGGTCTACCTGTGAGTGCACTGCTACGGTTTTAATGCCGAGCTCTTTACAGGCGCGTAGTACGCGCAGGGCAATTTCGCCACGGTTGGCGATTAATATTTTATCAAACATAGACGTATCCTCTGTTCGTTTGGATCGCCTTAAACGATGGTGACTAGAGGCTGATCAAATTCAACCGGTTCGCCGTCTTCAACTAAAATGGCTTCAATAATGCCCGCTTTGTCGGCTTCGATCTGGTTCATCATCTTCATTGCTTCTACGATGCAGATAACATCGCCAACCTTGACGTGTTGGCCGACTTCAATAAACACAGGGGAGCCTGGACTAGATGCGGCGTAGTAGGTGCCTACCATTGGTGATTTAATGAGGTGGCCGGCGGGAACCTGGCTTTCTGGTTCTGCTGCCGGGGCAGGCGCGGCTGCTGGAGCAGGCGCGGCAACAGGCGCTGCTGCCATCATAGGTTGTGCCATCATGGCATGGTGAGAGGCTCCACGACTGATGCGTACGGACTCTTCACCCTCTTTGATTTCCAGTTCGGCGACATCGGACTCTTCTAGCAGCTCGATTAGTTTTTTAATTTTTCTAATATCCATGGTCATCATCCGGTTGTTAATAGATTCTGTTGTTTGTAAGTGTAGTGATTAATGGTTACTTAAGTTGATTAAATGCGGCGTGTATAGCCAGTGTATAGCTGTTGGGGCCGAAGCCACAAATAACGCCAAGCGCCAGGTCCGAGAAAAATGAATGTTGACGAAATTCCTCGCGGCTGTGCACATTGGAAAGATGTACTTCAATAAATGGAATAGCAACGGCTGCGAGTGCGTCACGGAGCGCTACGCTGGTGTGAGTGAAGGCGGCAGGATTTATGACGATAAAGTCGATACCTTCTAAGCGTGCGTCATGGATGCGGTCAATCAATTCGTATTCAGCGTTGCTTTGTAAGGTTTGCAGGTGATGTCCCTGCTCACGACATAGCTTATCCAGCTGCCCATCAATCTCTGCAAGGGTGGTTGAGCCGTATACTTCGGGCTCGCGCGTACCCAGTAGATTTAGATTGGGGCCATGAAGGACCAAAATTGTGGCCATGTCAGATCCTTGTTGTTGATGGTTGGACTTTTTGGGTTGTAATTTAGATGCCCAACAAGCTTTTACGCGTAAGTCTTTAAGAGTTTGCCTTAGAATCTTAAATCTGTCCAGTTATGACATTATTTTTTTGTAAGTTAGACGATTATGACTGCAAGTTTGGCGACGTTGGTGTTTTTTAGTCTTTCGGTTATAGCCGCTGGGACTGAAAATTGACAAAAAAGTAAATAGACGGAAGTTCTGAGCATGATAGATACGAAGTTTCTATTTTTTCGGGATATTACGGGTAACGTCGAGGAACAAGTTAAAAACAAGTCTTTAAATTACGGCTTTTGAGTGGATGACTTTCGGAGTTGTTGAATGAGCGACTTTTTTTGCAGAATTTGCGGCAGAGTGATGGCCTGTTGCTGTGTGCCCGCAGGGAAGAGTAGGTATAGAGGTACGCCTGTACGCCCGTATTGTTCTAGCAGGTGGGTGATCTGCGGGTTGTAATTGGTCCAATCGCCTTTTAATTTCACAATACCCGTTTGGATGAATGCCTGCACAACCTCCTCATCGCTTAATACCCACTTCTCATTGGCAAGACAGGTGATGCACCAGTCGGCGGTAAGATTAATAAATACGGGTGTGCCTTCAGCCTGGAGTAATTGGAGTGCTTCGGGACTGTAGGTCCCCCAGCCCTGATTGTCAGCGGACAAAGCTTGAGTATTTTGTGTTGTTTTGGGGGTGGTTAAAGCAGCAACTGTTGCTGATATGCAAACTAGAATGGCCAGCAACCTTAGGCTTTTGGTAATTCGGCTAGAGAATGATTGTTGCGTGAGCCATAGGGTAAAAGCTATGGCGACCATGCCGACGACTAAAAGAGACAGTTGATCGGCGCCGGTTTGACGACCAAAAACCCAGTTCAACCAAGCGGCGGTGATTAATAGAGGGAAAGCTAAGAACTGTTTGAGTTGATCCATCCATGCGCCGGGCTTGGGTAGGCGCTTACTAAGCTGGGGGAAATAGCTCAGCAGTAACAGCGGTAGTGCCATTCCAAGCCCCAATGAAGCAAAAACAAACAACCCGATCCATGTCGGTAGTGTCACGGCGTAACCCAGTGCGCCACCCATAAAAGGAGCGGTACAAGGGCTGGCGACAATAGTGGCTAGTACACCAGTGAAGAATGATGCCGAATACTGATGCCCTTCGGTCAATGTTTGGCCGATGCTGCTGAAACGACCTGAAAGTTGGAAAGTGCCGAGCATGAGCAGCGCCATGGTGAAAAATAAATAGGCCAGGCCTCCTACGACGACAGGTGATTGTAATTGGAAGCCCCAGCCTATTGCTTCACCGGCGGCTCGCAAGCTGAATAGTGCGAAAGCGATCGCGACAAAAGTACTGGTGCAGCCCAGTGTGTAGCTCCACCCATGCAGTTTTTTTTGGTGTGCGGTCTGGTGGGCTTTTGTCAGGTTGAGCGCCTTTAGGGACAAAACCGGAAATACACATGGCATGAGATTTAGAATAATTCCGCCCAGTAGGGCGCCAATCATACTGGTGATCAGTAGGGGCCAGCTAAATACGCCCTGCAGCGGCGGTGATATTTCTTCTCGCGCCGGGTCAGGCTTGGCAAGAAGTTCCGTTACTCCGTTATTGATTTGAATGGATTGGCTTTGAGGTGGGTAGCAGAGGCCGGCGTCAGCGCAGCCCTGATAGGCAACTTCTATAGTGCTGTTGTTCGTAGCTGCAATGTCTAGCGATAAATTATGGTAATAAACCGTTAAATTACGTTCGAAATAATCATCGTATTTGGTCTCGCCTTCGGGTAATTCTAATTGGGTTGTTTGACCGTTAACGGTAACCTTCAGGTTGTGTTGGTAAAGGTAATAGCCTTTCGCTATTTCCCAGTTTAAATACAGCAGGCCTTGGTGCCAGTCAGCATTTAATTGATAGGCCTCATCAACCGATAAAAACTCGGGTTGTGATATTGCGCTGGCAGCGAACGTGTTGCTGAGATTACTTTGATTGCCCTGTGCGAAAGAATCACCGGCATGAATCGTCAGGCTTAAGCTCAGAGTGATAAAGAGTAGAGCGTGTTGGAGTAGGAGCTTAAGCATAGGGGGGTTCATTCAGATTAACTTGCTGTTTTGACTGCCATCTTTAAGTGGAGTTCGATTCGCTTGAATATGTATTTAACCCTGCCGCTATGGCGCGACACAAGGTATTCCTCACGTATGCTTAGATATTAGTGTTTTACGTAGGTTCCCAATTGGTTCTTAAGCGCCTACCCGAGTAAACTAGCAACACTGACGAATGGAGAAGATTAAGTGAAGTCATTAATAGGCTATTTAGGCATCGGTGTTGTGAAGCTAATGGGTTTGTTAACCCTGAGCGGCGCTCAACGCCTCGGCCGCTTTATTGGGTGGGTGCTGTGGAAGCTTCCTACTCGTACAAGGGAAGTTGCGAAAGTGAATGTGGCGCTGTGTTTTCCTGAAATGCAGGAAAGTGAGCGCAACCGCTTGGTTCGCGACACCCTGCGCAGTGGCGGCATGACCATGGCAGAAATTGGCGCGGCCTGGGGTTGGCCTGAAGAAAAAAGTTCTAGCCTGCTAAAAGAAGTGATTGGCAGGGAAATTATTGAAGAGGCCGTAGCAAAAGAAAAAGGCACTTTATTTTTAAGCCTCCATCACGGAAACTTTGAGTACCTGAACCATATGTTGATGGGTTTGGGTCGTCGCGTGGCGCTCTATAAACCGTCAAAAATGCCGAGTTTTGAAAATTATATGCGTAAACGCCGAGCGCGATTGGGTCTTGAGCTGGTCTCCCCCTCCCGCGCGTCTGTGGAATATCTGTTCCAAATGTTGAACGAGGGTGGATTGTCAGCAGTTGTGACTGATCAGGAGCCGAGTCGTGAGCGTGGAGAGTTCGCTCCCTTCTTTGCCGCTCAAGCTCTGACCCCTAAGCTACCTTATCAAATGATTCAGGAAACTGGCTGCACTGTGGTTTTTGGTTTTTGTGAACGCATGGAAGATGACTCGGGTTTCCGGGCTCGTTTTCTTAAGCCCTCCGATGATATTTATTCTGAAGATATTCATGTGCATATGACGGCGCTGAATAAGGCTATTGAAGAATCAATTATGTGTAGCCCAGAACAATACCAGTGGAATTATAAGCGCTTTAAGCGTCAGCCGGACCCCAAGGTGAAACCTTATGCGGACTGTCCATAATGGCTTTCGGGTTAAAATGATTAGGTGAGAAATGAAAAAAATATTACTTTTAATTTCGGTAGTCTTAATAAATCTCTGTTTTTCGGTAAGTGCCGAATCGGTGGGTAAAGTGCTTGAGGGAAAGACTTCTGAAGGAAGGGCCTCTGAGTGGCAAGTGTCTGGTGCACAGTTGCGTGAACCTATGCCGGGGCAAACTACCGCCGTCGCATTTCTGAAGTTAACAAATCAGAATAAAGAGGCGGCAACATTAATCAGTGTCTCTATGGAAAACAGCCGGGCGGTTGAAATTCATGAGCACTCGCATGTGAATGGAATGATGCGCATGAGACGCGTGCCGAGTATTGAGATTGCACCTGCTGAAACGGTTGTTTTTCAGTCTGGGGGTTATCATTTTATGGTTTTTGGATACGTTATCTCAGAAGTTCAGCCGGTATTGGTGCTAGAGTTCTCTGATGAAGTGACTGTCAAAGTGCCGTTGGTGGTGATTAAACTGTAGAGCGAATCGCTTGAGAAATAGATTTTTGGGATAAAGAATATGCAGATTTTTACAGCAATTAGCGATTTCTTTGCGCGATCAAAAGAGCGTGTTGGCGATCAAATGGATGACTGGAATGCGGATGTTTCAGAGGGCAGTCTCTGGGTAAAAATATTACTTGGATTTTTGATTATAGGGTTGCTGGGTTCGGCTGTGTTGGGGTTTATCTGGAACGGTGAGCCCAGCTCTTTTTCTGTCCGGGACAAGGTTGCCGATCAGGGTGATACTTCCGGTCGACCCGTTACAGGGCTTGCCACCTCATTAACATTAATACAGGTTACCGAGACATTACTGGATAAGCCTGGCGGCTTTATTTCTAATGACATGACCCTGCCTGGTGCCTGGATGGATAACATACCCAACTGGGAGTATGGGGTGTTGATTCAGGTGCGGGACATCAGCAAGGCGATGCGCGAAGCGTTCAGTCGCTCCCAGTCTCAATCCACAGAAGACAATGATCTGGCGCTGGCTGAATCCCGCTTTAATTTTGATCATGATAGCTGGGTGATGCCGACTTCCGAGTCAGAATATCGTGAAGGGATTAAATTTTTAAAATCGTATCGAAACCGATTGGTGGATTCTGATCAGCACGACGCACAATTTTTTGCCCGCGCGGATAACTTGCGCTATTGGTTGCGTACTGTCGAAACCCGCTTGGGCAGCTTGTCTCAGCGCCTTAGTGCCAGTGTTGGACAGCGTCGATTGAATACGGATTTAGCCGGAGATTCTTCGGCAACTCAGTCAACCCGTACCCCTGCAGAAGTTATTATTAAGACCCCATGGACTGAAATTGATGACGTGTTTTATGAGGCCCGAGGCAGCTCATGGGCACTACTGCATTTCTTAAAAGCTATTGAAGTGGATTTTGCTGATGTCCTGGCTAAAAAGAATGCGCTGGTCAGTTTGCGGCAAATCATTCGTGAGTTGGAGGCGACCCAGGAGGATGTATTCCCCGTTATATTGAATGGAGGTGGCTTTGGAATGCTGGCAAATCATTCACTGGTGATGGCGTCGTATATTTCTCGTGCTAATGCTGCAATTATCGATTTGCGTGAATTATTGGCGCAAGGTTGATCAGATAAAATTGACCCACCCAAAAACTGTTAACGGTTTTTTGGGTGGGTCAATTGAGATTGCTTAACCAATCACTTCGGCTAGGATTTCCGCGTGCTGTTCGGCTCTTAATCGGGGGCCGTACTGAGACACGACTTGAGCGGCTGAGCGACTGGCCAGCTTGCCAGCGGTTTCAAAATTGTGACCATGGGTGATCGCGTACAGAAACGCGCCAGCAAACATATCGCCTGCGCCATTGGTGTCTATCGCGTTCACTGTGAAGGGTTCTATGTTGAATTCATTTTCGCCGTCAAACACCAGCGCACCTTTATTCCCTAAAGTAATGGCAAAGCTGTGGCTGTGTTCGCGTAAAGCGATGGCGGCATCGGCTAGTGTTTGGGTTTGGGTGAAGCTCAGTGCTTCCTGCTCATTACAGAAGAGCAGATCAACACCTTCGCCGATCATCTCCTTCAGGCCGTCTCGGAAAAATTCCACCATGGCGGGATCGGATAAGCTCAGTGCCGTTTTTACGCTGTTCTCTTCGGCGTGTTGTCTCAGTTGAATACTGGCGTTGCGGCCACTATCGGAAGTGACCTGATAACCTTCAAGGTAAACATACTGAGAGACACTGGCGGCATTTAGGTGCAATTCGGCGGCGGAGATATTCTCACTGATACCCAGGAAGGTATTCATGGAGCGTTCAGCGTCCGGTGTGATCATGACGATACACTTGCCGGTGATGCCTTCTTCTCTGGTGACTTCGGTGTGGTAATCCACCCCCGCAGCCTGTAGATCTTCAAGGTAGAAGTCCCCGTTTTCATCATTGGATACTTTGCAAGAATAAAAACTTTTGGCACCAAACTGGCTGGCGGCGATCACAGTGTTGGCCGCCGAGCCACCGCTGGCGCGATTTGAGGCTACAATATGGTCAGAAAGGGTGTTTACAATCTCCTGTTGGCGGGCTTCATCTACAAGGGTCATGATGCCTTTTTCAATGTTTAATCGTGCTAAGTCGCTATCGGTGACTTCGATTTCGGTGTCGACTAGAGCAGCGCCCAGTCCGTATAGGTGGTAGGTGGTCATGTTTGGCCTTTTAAAGTTGCGTTATTGGGCACGCAAGAATTACCTGGCTGGATAATCAGCGGTTAAATTAAGAGGCGCTATTATGCGCAAATTAACGGTAAGGTGGAACCAGATAATTACGGCAATGCTCGCCTGTGTGCCGCACTATCAGTAGACTGAAGGCTATGGTTAAGAAAGCAAAGGTTAAGAAAACAAAAAAAGCCCCGCGTCGGGCATCGAAAAAAAAACCCAAGGCTGCACGCTCAAAAATCTGGCGTGTTATCGGTGGATTATGCGCGATTGTCGCAGTGGTATTTCTGATATGGGTGGTTTATCTCGACTTTGAAGTGCGCTCCAAATTTGATGGGCGTAAGTGGGCATTGCCGGCGCGTGTTTATGCGCAGCCGCTGGAGTTATATGTTGGGCAACAACTAACAGCAGCGGACCTTAAGGCTGAACTTTCTGCGCTTGAATACCAGCAGGTTACCTATGTGAAACGCAGTGGCCAATGGTCGGCCCGTTCTTCTAATGAATTTGAAATTTATATTCGTGGCTTTGCCATAGCGGATGATGTCGAGTCGGATCGTTATCTGCGGTTGCGAATTGCTAACAGCCAAATTGTGAGCCTTAAGGGAGAGGCGGGTGGTTCGGTGCCATTGGCTCGTTTAGAGCCTCCGTTAATCGGTGGTATTTATCCAAAGCAGCGTGAAGATCGCAGTTTGGTTCAGCTCCACGAAGTACCTGCGTTGTTGGGGGAGACACTGATCGCTATTGAGGATCGTGCTTTTGTCGATCATTGGGGGGTGTCGCCCCGAGCAATTGCCAGAGCAATGTTGGTAAATATGAAGTCCGGGCGCATCGTGCAGGGTGGTAGTACGCTAACCCAGCAGCTGGTGAAAAATTTCTTCCTGGACCAGAGTCGGAGCTTATCGCGCAAGCTTACAGAAGCGGTAATGTCAGTATTATTGGAATTGCATTACAGCAAGGCTGAAATTCTAGAAACCTATCTCAATGAAATCTATCTTGGTCAGAGTGGTCCGAGAGAGATTCATGGTTTCGGTTTGGCGGCTAAGCACTATTTTCGTCGACCGGTTCAGCAGCTTGAAGTGCATGAAATTGCGTTGCTGATTGGCTTGGTTAAAGGCGCATCATACTATAATCCCTGGAGGAACCCTGAGCGGGCATTGGGGCGACGCAACCTGGTGATTGATGTGATGCTGGATCAAGAATTAATTGGTGTTTCACAGGCAAAAACTGCCAAGTCAAAATCTCTCGGAGTGGTCAGTGCGAGTAAGAGGCGGCTGCATGATTACCCGGCATTTATTGATCTGGTAAAACGTCAGTTGCGTGAAGACTATTCCGCCGAGGAGTTAAATTCGGAGGGGTTGAAAATCTACTCCACTATGTCGCTGCGAGCACAAGGGCACGTTGAAAGAGCGCTGACAGAACGCTTAAAGAGCCTGGAGTCGGCCTACAAGGCCACTGGTTTACAAGGCGCGGTAGTCTTAGCGGCAGTCGGCAGTGGTGAAGTTGAGGCTGTGGTGGGGGATCGTAACACCCAGTTTTCCGGATTTAACCGGGCGTTGGATGCGCGTCGCTCCATTGGTTCGTTGATTAAACCAGTGGTTTACCTCACGGCTTTGCAAAATGGTTATAACCTTGCGAGCAAGATCAGTGATGCTCCCGTTAGCGTGAAAGGGCCTGATGGCAAGCTCTGGCAGCCGCGTAATTTTGATCGAATATCCCACGGTGATGTTTTTCTTATTGATGCGCTTACCCAGTCTTATAATTTGGCTGCCGCCCGTCTGGGTATGGATGTTGGGTTGGGAAAAGTATGGGAAACCATGCAATCGATGGGGGTTGAGGTTGAGACGTCTGTTACGCCTGCGATGTTGTTGGGCTCTGTATCACTGACGCCTATGGAAGTGTTGGGCTTATACCATGTTCTTGCTAATGATGGCGTCAAAACACCAATGCGGGCTATCCGTACTGTAGTGGATGCGCAGAATCATCATTTGAATCGTTACCCGCTTGAAATTGAGCAGGTGGTCGATTTGGAGGCAGCGCATTTGATCCAGTTTGCGATGCAGAATGTCATGCAGGAGGGCACCGGTCGCGGGGTCTATCAGCAGCTACCAAGGGAGCTTATGTTGGCGGGTAAAACCGGCACCACGAATAATCAGCGGGACAGTTGGTTTGCGGGATTCAGTGGTCAGCATATTGCGGTGGCCTGGATTGGAAAGGACGACAATAGTATTACCCCGCTTACGGGTTCCAGTGGCGCGCTGCGGGTGTGGCGTGATGTCTTTCGGCGTTTGCCCACTCAAGGATTGGCTTTGTCGCAGGGGGGTGATATCGAATACCTCTGGGTGGATAAGGAGACGGGTGGGTTGAGTGATGAGAACTGTATGGGTGCCAGGCGTCTGCCGTTTGAGACTGGTCAAACGCCTGATTTTAACGCGCAATGTCAGCGACGTAAAAATCCGATTAGCCATTGGTTCGACAAGTGGCTCAGGTAAGCGGCTTAGATAATAATGGGCCTGGTATCGATGAATCTTTATTTGGGAGAAGATGTTGTTTGAATTTAAAAAAGTACGGTTGCTCGGCGGGTTAATACTGATGACGTTAGTGGGTTGCGAAACAACTCAGCCACGCTATGAGCCGGTATATTACCCAGCTGTTATAGATGAGGCTGAAAGGTCTCAGCCAACACCGGCGCCGGTGAAAAGCACGGTTGAGCCAGTCAGTACTCAGTCTGTTACCGCGTTACTGGAGCAGGAAGCGCGTAAAGAATTTGATAGCCAGGAATGGCAGCGTACTATTGTGGTGGCTGAGAGGGGCTTGCGAGTTGATCGCCGCAATGCCGAGTTTTATTGGCTGATTGCCCGCTCATATTTAAATTTAGATAATATTAATCAGGCCAAGGCATTTGCGGAGCAGGGGCTGCGTTATGCCAGGCAAGGTTCTCGGTTGGCAAGAGATCTGCAGGGTTTATTGAGCGCGCCCTAGACTGGGTAGAATATTGGGAGATTAATAAAATAAAAAGCGCTTTGATAAGGCGCTTTTTATTTTTGTGGTTGCAGAAACATCAGAGTTTAGAAAAGGCTTGGTCGGCCGCGGCAATGGTAAATGCCAGATCTTCTTCAGTGTGCGCCGCAGACATAAAGCCTGCCTCATAGCTGGCGGGGGCAAAGTAGACTCCAGCATCAAGCATCAAGTGATAAAACCTATTGAAACGCTCAATATTACAGGCCATGACTTGTTGGTAATTAGTGATCTGCTGTTCTTCCGTAAAGAAAAAACCAAACATGGAGCCGACATGGTTGGTGGTAAATGGGATGCCATGCTTGTTTGCGGCATTTTTAAACCCTGCCATTAACGCGCTGGTCTTATCAAAAACAGGTGGATAAAAGCCTTCGGCGGTTATTAGTTCTAGTGTTTTTAGGCCTGCGGCCATAGCGACCGGATTACCGGATAGCGTACCCGCCTGGTAAACGGGGCCCAGCGGAGCGATCTGGGACATAATGTCTTTTTTTCCGCCAAAAGCACCGACTGGCATACCGCCGCCCATTACTTTACCCAGCGTGGTCAGGTCGGCTTCAATACCGTAATGCCCTTGTGCGCCCGTCATGCTGACACGAAAGCCGGTCATCACTTCATCGATAATGAACACGGATCCGTATTGATCGCACTGTGTGCGAATCTCTTCCAGGAAGCCGGGAATGGGTGGGACGCAATTCATATTACCCGCGACTGGCTCAACAATAACGCAGGCCACCTGCTCGCCTATTTCGGCAAAGGCCGCTTTAACATCATCAATGTCGTTGTAGGTCAGGGTTATTGTGTGATCCGCCAGCGCCTCTGGAACACCCGGTGAGCTGGGTACGCCCAGCGTTAATGCTCCTGAGCCGGCTTTGACCAATAGAGAGTCTGAGTGGCCGTGATAGCAGCCTTCAAACTTAATGATTTTGTCGCGTCCCGTATAACCACGGGCCAAGCGAATGGCGCTCATGGTGGCTTCGGTACCGGAATTTACAAAGCGCACCATGTCCATATTGGGCATCAGCTCACAGAGTTTATCGGCGAGAGTGGTTTCAATTTCTGTTGGTGCGCCAAAGCTTAAGCCATCTCGTGCTTTGGCGATAACCGCAGCAATAACATCGGGATGTGCGTGACCCAGAATCATTGGCCCCCAGGAGAGTACATAATCCACATAACGTTTTTGCTCGCTATCAAATAAGTAAGCGCCTTGTGCCTTCTCAAAAAATACAGGTGTACCGCCGACCGCTTTAAAGGCGCGAACAGGAGAGTTCACCCCGCCAGGGATGTGCTTTTGTGCCTGTTGGAATAGTTCTTTGGAGCTGGTCATGAAAAATCCTTGGTTGTTCGGTGTTTTTGCTTTCCACCAATTTGGTTGCCGCTAATTTGTTAGCGTCTAAACAGTTCGTTAAAAGCGCGCGCGCGTTGTTCGCAGTTGTCGGCACTGAGTAAGCTGTGGCTAACGGCCAACATGTCTACGCCCTGCTGGATTAAGTTGGGTGCATTATCCAGTGTAATGCCACCGATCGCTACCACAGGAATAGCCAGTGATTGCTTTGCTTCGGTGATCAACTGTTGTGGCGCGGGTACCGCTTCCGGTTTGGTGCTTGATGGGAAGAATCTACCAAAGGCGACGTAGTTGGCACCATCGCACTCGGCGTTTTTGGCGAGCCGTAAATCGCTGTGGCAAGTGATGCCAATAATGGCTTCGCTGCCCAGTTGTTGGCGGGCTATTAGGCAGTGACTGTCGTCCTGTCCAAGGTGAACACCGTCAGCCCCAATAGCGACAGCCAATTCAATATCATCATTAATTAAAAATGATGCGTTATAGGTCTCGCATAAAGCTTGCACAGCAAGGGCTTCGGTTTTCCTTAAGCTTTGAGCCGCGCCTTTATTGCGGTATTGAACCAGGCGACAGCCTCCGGATAGGGCGCTTTCTACTTTATTCAAAAGATCATCTTTCCAGCAGGGGTCTGTAATGAGGTAAAGACCTTTGAGCACGTTGCCGCCTTATGAGGGTGTTTTTGGTGAGCGTCATTCTACGGACGGATTGAGTCTAGGGCTAGTGCAGGCCGATTAGGACAGGATCTGCTTCTTTTGGCGTCGATGGTCTTTATCTGTCCAGTAGAAGCGGTTAGGGATGTGATTACCCATCCCCACGCGACGGCTGTTGGCTAAACAGTGCCAGCTGAATTGTTGTCCTTGCTCAATGGCTAATTCAAGTGGTAAACCATGCGCAATATAACAGGTGATGGCGGTTGAGAGGGTGGCACTGCAGCCGTAGGGCAGGCTCGCAATGCGTTCCCAGCTGAAATCTCGAATAAGGCCGGATTGGCTATACAGCTGATTCTCATATTCCTTAGGGTTGCGGGTTGTGTCGGTGATTAGCAGTTGCTGGCAGCCGCTTTCCAGAATTTCTTGGGCACATGCATCAAGGGTGTCACTTTGGTGGGATAGGTCGTAGGCATCGGTCAGGTCTAAGGTGGCGACGGCGGTAAAAGGTAATAAAAGATTCTTTATGGCTTGCGCCATGCTGGTTTTTTCAGAGTGCTCGTTAAAATGTGTACGGCTTGCGGGGTCGAGGACGACGGGTATTTTATTGTAGTCGTGCAGGATCGAATGTACTGCTTCGATGTTTTCCACGCTGCCTAGAAATCCAATCTTTATGGCTTTTACGGGAATGTCTTCCAGGATTGCACGAGCTTGCTCAATAACCAGGCTTGAATCAACGGGAATAATATCTTTAGTTTCTTGTGTGTCTTTGGCGCAGAGGCTGCTGATGACGGAAGTGCAGTGGCAGCCAAGGCTGGCTGTGGTTTCTATGTCGGCTTGTATGCCGGAGCTTCCGGATGGGTCGTGATTGGCAATGCTCATGATCACCGGAGCACTGTTGAAGGTTTCGGCCGATATTTCCATCCTGTGCTCCTCGTGGTTTTGTTGTTCAGGATCAGTGTCGTTCGGTTTCAGGGTTTAACCACCACCAATATAACTATAGCCACTAAAGCTAGTACCGGCGCCTCATTAAACCACCGATAAAATACATGGCTGCGCTGGGTTGGGTTGTCTCGCAGCTGGCGCATAAAGTGGCCACACAATAACTGGTAACCGATTAAAGCTACGACGAACGCTATTTTGGCTAAAAACCAAGGGGCGTCCCAGTAATAACTCCACTGATAGCTGGCTAGCCAGCTGCCTAAAATGATGGTTAGAGTCATAGAGGGAATGGCAATGCCTCGATAGAGCTTGCGTTCCATAATTTGAAATCGTTCGCGGCTGACCTCGTCTTTGCTCATGCTGTGATACACGAACAGCCGCGGCATATAAAACAAGGCGGCGAACCAGCAAATAGTGGCGATGATGTGAAAGGCTTTAACCCAAAGCATGTGGCTTCCTGTGTTTAACTCTCGATTTTAGCGATAAACGCCTTCGATCATGTCAGGCATAACAATACCAGCAACCGCCGTTAGAGGTAATGATTTCAGTGCGGGGGAATAACGTTCGACATAAAGAGCGTCGGCCATGGAGTCTTCAAATAACTTGCGTGCATCAAGTAAACTGGCTTCTTGAGCAATGGGTTGTAACTGCCAGCTGCGGATTTTGAGGGAAAGTAAATTGATATCGCCCTCGGGTGTTTCAAGATTTTCCATGGTGTTGCTGATGTCCTTGGTGGCGAGTAATGCCAGACCGCCTCTTTCCTTGCTGACGACCAGCCAGTCGGGTTGTCGGTCCTTGTCTTGGCCTTCCAGTATCGACAATAAGGTTTGCTGGTTCATGCTCTGGTGACAAAGGGTAAATTGAGTGCTCATTACACTGCGCACGCCAATTCTTTCTAACACCTGGTTTAATGTGCCTGAATTCAATTGAATACCAACGCGCTGGAGCTGCTCAATAAAAATATTGTTGCAGCCGAATATCTGTCGAGTGGTGACGACGGACGTTACGGTGATGATCATCGCCGGGAAAATAATATTGGGATTATAACTGAGTTCCAATATGGTGATGAGAGCAGCCAATGGAGCGTTCAGAACAGCCCCCATCATTGCTCCCATTCCGAGGAGTGCGTAAAAACTGGCATTGGCCCCAGACTCAGGCAGCATGATTTCCGCTATAAGGCCCAGTGCCCCGCCGACACAGGCCCCGATAAATAACATGGGGCCGATTAATCCACCAGGCATTCCTAGGCCGACGCTAAATGTAGTCAGTAGAAGTTTTGCAATGGCGATACTGAGCAATAAACCTAAAGCTATTTCACCCTGCATAGTGGCTTCAATCGTATCGTAACCAACACCCATCACCTGAGGCAGATACAGTGCCACCAGCCCGGTGACGATGCCGACCAGAAGCAGCCTGATAGTAATGTTGATGGTCTGCAGGCGGGCGGCGATTAAGTGTAGCCGAGTCATGGTTGTGGCAAATACGGCGATGATTATGCCGCAGCCTATAATTAACGGCAGCTCAATGAGACTGCTGAGTTGCAGTGGCGCAACACTGAAGGCAGGCTCTGAACCGAAGGTCAATTGGGCCATAGTGGCGCCAGTGACAGAAGCTAAAATGACGGGTACAAAACCAGCGATGGAGTATTCCATCAGTATAACCTCCATGGCGAAGATGACTCCGGCCATGGGGGTGTTGAAGGAAGCCGCAAT
>JAUVQU010000074.1 GCA_030597965.1 Cellvibrionaceae bacterium | reverse complement strand
GGCTATGAGCTGGCAATGGATAGCAAGGCACTACGTACTCGGTTTCGAGTCTATCGCAAAGGCTATACCTCGAAACTGTGGGTGGGGGTGAATGAAATCGGAGTGCACCGACTGGGCACACCCAAGCAAACCGCGAAAGGTGTGCAGGTCGGTAAACACTTTTTTGATAAAGCGTTTATCTCACCAATGAATAGCGATGAACTCTTAGTGTGGAGGCGCACGGGTAAATCACGTTAAGACATAGAGCTAGTGATGCTGGATATTGCCGATGAAGCTGAAGAAATCATCGGCAGTTATCTCACAGAGCTGAACAAAAAATTCAAGGAGCACTTTGATCGTGAATTCCAATTCGTTCTTTCGGGCACCTAGTGAGTGGGTTCGCCATGTGATCACTGTTTTAGAAGCCCGTCTTAACCTGAGTATTGAGAGTAGCTACCACCGAGAAGCGAGTGAGCCAACCGGTACGACGATCTGTTATCACGTTGGGGAGTCATCTCAACTGAATCACACCGCGAATGATGGTCGAAAGCTGCATGAAATTGAGCTTAATTTCTTGGTGTATGTGCCACTGGCGGTCCCTGATTTTGATTTGGAAGCGTTAGATGCTTCAACCCGGCTTGAACGTGAGTTGCTGCATGAAAACTGGGGGCAAAGTGAGAACACGGGTGAGTCGCGCGTAGTGTCGAATCTCCCTCGAAAGTTTGCACCTGATCTGGGTGTGTTCTTACGCACTGTGACCATGAAGCAGCGTATTTATATGGGACCAGTTGGCAGTGATCACTTGATGCTGGTTGAAAGTGAGCGCAATGATAGTGCAACTGATCCAGCGGCTTGAATCGTTAGAACGTGAATTACTGAGGTTGAGTGAAGAAGCGGAAGAAAATCGGCGCTGCAGCAGTAATGTGATCCGCTTAGGTGTGGTTGCTAAGGCGTATAAAACCACCGTTGATATTAAAGCAGGACCGAATAAGGCCACCCGCATTCCTTTCTTTGTCCACTGTGCGGGGCGGGTGAGTCATTACCGCCGTCCGTCTGTGGGGGAGCAATGTGTACTGCTCAACCTAGGCAGTGGCGATAACCTCAATAACAGCGTCGCGTTGATGGGATTACCGAGTACTCAATATCCGGTTCCGACAACGGCTGAAAACGAATTCATGACCGATTACGGCGATGGTATGACGGAGGTTTATAACCTGGAACACGGATCGTTAACTGCGACTTACCCTGGTGGGTTGTTCATCATTGGTGATACCCAGCAAGACGGTAATTACACAGCAAGCGGTGAGGTGGCTGATGGGGTTCGTTCTATGGCAAACGATCGGATTATCTACAATGGCCACCGTCACAAATCACCAGAAACCAACGCCCCGACATCCATACCGGAGGAAAAACAATGATCGGCATTGATCCCCATACAGGTTTAGAAATCACAGGAATGACGGCATTGTCTCGACGGTTCGAACGGGTGCTAACGACGCCTGAGGTGAGTCGAGTTAAACGGCGTGGGGTGGGTAATCGAGCCCTTAATTTTCTCGGAAAAATGCAGAACCCGTCAACGGCCATGATTGTGCAGAACTTGACGTTAGAAGCGGTGGCAAGACCCATCAATGGTTTGGTGGATTTTAAGGCAACGCGCTGTATGGCGAAACCGAGTCCGAGAGGATTCACCGTGGCGTTGCAGGGGACATGGCACGGTGAGCCTCTGACGTTAAAAGGCCAAGTATGAAGATCCCTCAAGCGTTTGTTATTCCTGAGTTCGAAGCATTGTATCGTGATTACACGGCGTTTGCGGTGGACTATGTAAGCCAACAGGATCTGGAAAAAGGGCAAGCTCTTTCAGAAGCCTTTTCGAATGAATCTGAACTACTCGCACAAACGACGCAGGCGTTTCTACTCAAGCGCATTGCTGAAATACGAGAGCAGAATTACTGGGCGTTGCAGCAGTTTCGCAAGTTCGTGACTGAAAGCGACATGGTCGATTTACTTGCGTTGCAGTATGGCTTGAAACGCCAGGTGCTTAAAGAGGGGGATGATTCGGTGTTCCCACCGAAACCACCAACATTGGAAAGCGATAAAGACTTACTGCGGCGGTTTGATTTGGCGCCTTATCAATTTCACACCACAGGCACTCGGGCAGGGTACAAATTCCACGCACTGACATTGGATGAACGCCCCTTGATATTGATAGATTCTGACGATCATGCTGTGGTCATGCGTTTTGAGTTTCCAGATTTGGAGCGGCCTGCACCGGTGAAAGATGCTGCAGCACGGATGCTTGAGCCAAACTCAGGCAAAGTGTCTATTGCGATATTGAGCCGTGAAAGTGCAGACGGTACCGCAAGTCCTGCCTTGATTGAGCGCGTTTACAATTATATGAATCGTGATGATATCGCACAGGAAAGTGATGAAATCACGGTGAAAAGTGCTATTTCAACACCCTATAAAATCGAAGCGACGTTATTTACCGGAGCTGAGCCCGGTAACGATATCGGCATTGAAGGTGCCTCGCAGGCTGCTTGGGATTTTGCTGAAAAATCTCATCGGCTTGACGGTCGAATTGATCGGCTTGAATTAGGGCATGAGTTTTACAAGCTTGGTGTGAAACGGGTCTCTATTGCTCAACCAACGGCTGATGTCGTGTGCGATTGGGATGAGGCGCCGCATTGTGTTGAGGTGATGATCCATGTCAGAGCAGAATAAGCCCTTTATTTCCGTCCAGCCAGAGAACCGGACAGTAATCGAAGAGGGGATAGAGTACGGCTGGCATCACGTCATGTCACAACAACTCAATCCATACCCCCATTTAAAACAACCCCGCTATACCCCCGATCAATTCGTTTCTCTTCTGGCTGACGAACGAGGCGTATTGGATTGGCACCCTGACGATACGTTAGTACACCGGCGAAAAATGGCAGATCAGGCCTTTGCGATACACCGTCAAGCGGGAACACGCTCGGGGATAACATTGGCGTTGGATGTGCTGGGGGTGGAGGCCAAAGTGACGCGGGCAGCTCCCCCTTATAGCCTGAATATTCTGTGTGGGCGGCGTTATAGTACGATTGATAAGTTGATTGTTGATCGCATCATTTCTCGTATTGAACAGTCAAAATCCGAGCGTGATAGCTATGAACTGTCATTAATTTTTCATTCTGAGCTAAAAATGGTGATGTCAGTCGGATGTTACAGTCTCAATATTTCGAATATTTACGCCTACGCATCAATAGGTACTCCGCATGAGTGAACAGCAATATCAATTAGTGATCACCCGTCAAGGGTTGGATGAATGTATCAGCGCTGAGGCGAATGGGATCCGTGTTCCGTTGAAATGGGTGAGTGCTGGTGATCGCGCCTATCTGCCAAGCCCTGATCAAACACGCTTACACAACGAGCTTCAGCGCGTTGAGTTCAGTGAGTATAAAGATACCGCAAGTAATCAAATTCAAGCTGTCGCTAAGTTTAGTGGCCCACAGCAATACCCGATACGTGAACTTGGGTTCTGGCTTGAAAGCGGCACATTACTGGGCGTGATTTCAGCGCCGGATATAACGTTGAATTACAAACCTGCAAACGGGCATTGCATCCAACCCTTCACTCTCGATTTATCGACTCTGCCGAAGGATTCCGTGTCGGTTGTGGTGGGGACTGAAAATCTTAATATTTTGATTGATGAAGAGATGATGATGGATGCGGTGTCCTTTGTGCGCTCGCAAGTTGTTCAGGTTAAGCAAGCGCATATACAAATGACGCTGAATCACCAATTGAGGCAGCTTCAAAGAGTCATTCAACAGCCTGAGAGTCATCGGGATTTTGATGAACGATTACATCAATGGGAGGCACGTTAATGTCTGAAATCATAAGAGAGCTACAACGGGTAAAACAAGCATCACAAGAACAAACCGCGGCTTCACAGCGCTTATCGGCTGACGTTGTAGCGACGTTGGAGGAGATAGATCTCAGGGTCAACCAAGTAGAGCAAGATCTGAGTGTTTGGCAGTCCTCAGTGAAGGCGAAAGATTTAGACGGTGAGCCTCGATATATCACTGAAATCACAGTAACCGGTGATAAAGACACGTTTTACCCCGTGTTTTTTACGATGCCAAGTGGGGATGAAACAACCCTTCAAATTTATCGACACTCAACGTGGAATAACAACCAGAGTGGGGATGAGGCGAGTGATTTTGATTCCCCATACGTTGCTTCGGCGTTAGTCATCCTAAAAGGTCAAGCGAACAGCTTGAATGGCGATGCAAACTACCTACGTACCGTTGTCAACTATCAGCGTTATCGTTCTACTGTCGCAAATGTGGCTTTTTTGGGTTACGTGCAGCGTGAGGATAACTTACCGGAAAATGCACCTTATTACCCCTCCAGCCAGGTAGGTTATTTCAATACCCGCCAATCAAGTTTTATGTTGCGTGGTGGAAAATTGAAATATCAGATTATCGCGAATAAGCCGATTGATTTTCTGTTACCCAATGAGGGCGACCGATTGGCAGAAGACGCTGATTGGATTTGGTGGGCGACGACCTTACCATTGAGTGATTTTAAGGCGGGTGACAGTGACAACAATCATCCAACGACTTATATCAGTTATTTGATCTCTTTTTTCGATGTCTATCATTAACTCCGTTAGGTAAATTTATGATTAAGCAATTGAGTGTTAACGGTGAGATTCTGATTAATGTGCCAGCCGTTAAATCTGAGTTAATTGAATTGGGTTTGACGGCGATGGAAGCTGAGCAGGCCATTTTCGACCAGAATAAAAAAAGTGAGAGGGAGGCTATCCGCAACTATCGGGTACCACTGCTTATTGAGGCTGATCATCTGGTGAACATCGCACTGGATAAAGGGGAAGACATGACACTTTTTCGAGAGTACCGCCAAAAACTTCGTGATGTGACGAAGGAGTATGACATGCTCGATACCGTTATCTGGCCCACGAAGCCAACCCTGTAACAACCGCCAACGAGGGCGGTTTTTTTACACCTGGATCCCAGCCATTGTGCTGGGTTTTTCTTGCCTGTCTTTCAAAACTTGCACCCCACAGGACATACCTATGGTCACTAAAAAGCACCCTTTACTGCAGGAATACCCAATCTTGCAACCATTCCGCCTTGATGGTCGTTGGTATGATCCCAGTGACAAAACCATCAAACTCTTGCCACAGCAAACGTCATTTTTACTGATGAACGGCAAGATAGGCAAGCCATCAACCCCAACGAAAGAGGTGAGTAAGTAATGCTTGCACCTATTCAAGATTTCGAGCTTAACGGCGCTGAAGTCAATGCGATTGAGCCGCAACCTAGTATGGGGCCGTTGGCTTCGCATGTGGTTCACTTGATCGGAACGGCGCCAAATAAACATGCCAGTCTGGCAAACTCTGAACCTGTCCGTTTGTGGGGTTATGCTCACGCAATGATGATGTTAGATACGACCAGTAACCGGCAAGGCTCTTTGCCCAATGTGGTGCGTTATTTGTTGGAGTATGTCACGACCTCGGTCTACGTCACCATTGAGCCTGAAGGGGCTGATGCAGCCAAAACAGAAGCCAATATTATTGGCGGTGTAAAGCCTTCGACGGGGGCTATTTATGGGTTGGAAACAGTCAAAGCATGCCCTGAAACACCGACCATTATTGCGGCCCCTGGTTTTAACAGTAAAGCGGTGGGCCAGAAGTTGGCCACCATCGGTCGTGATGTGCGCTGCCGTCCGGTGCTTGATGGCCCTAATACTAACGATATGGCCGCTGCAGAATTTGCTGCCGAGTTGGGCGCTGAAGGAACCGGTGAAGATAAGCTGAGCATTATCGACCCATGGTTCACCGTGAAATACGACGGTACGCAAACGCTGCTGCCTGCATCGATTGCTTTAGTCGCGGCAATGGCGGCAGTCGAAGGCTATGAGTCGCCACAAAACCAGGGTGTTCGCTGTGAAGAAACGGCGCGTAATGTGTCGTATAAAATCAATGACAAAACCACCCAAGCCAACTTTTTGAATAAGCATGGTGTGTGTACCATTGCCCGAACGCGCATGGGAGGGTATGCCATTATTGGTAATCGAACCAATACCGGGCGTTATATTGCGCATGTTGGGTTAGAAGATCTACTGGCACGTAAGCTAGAAGAAACCTCTCAACCGCTGATGGGTAAGCTGCTGACAGAAGAGTTTATGACTCAGGTTGTTGAGAAACTCGCGAATTGGGGGCAGTCGTTAGTCGCTGAGGGCGTTATTCCAGTGTTCCGGGCCTATCTTCATGTGGCAAAAAACAACCTAGAAAATTACAAGTCAGGTCGTTGGTTCCTGTGTGTTGACTATGGCCGTTATAGCCCGAATGAACACATGGTGTATGAGTTGTCAGTTGATGATGGCTTAATCAGAGCATGGTTGGAGGATGTAGTGAATGGCTGATCGTATTCGAATGCGGATTTCGGCGCAGGTTGAGTCTGTGCCTTTGGTGAATGAGATCGTCGAATTCACCCCGCCGGAAGTGCAAACAAAAACAGTGACAAATGAGGGTCAGTTTGTTGCCAGTGAAGATGTGGTGGGTATCGAAGCGTTAAAGTGGACGCTGAAAGTACGTGGCGATCATGGGAAAATTAAAGCCGCAATTGGGCGTTACCTGATGGGGAATGCACAGATTAATGTGGCCGAAAAAGGGAAAACCACAGAGAACGTCCCGTATTCGGTAGAGCATTCACTGTTTGGGCCGATTACGTCGGTAAAAGCCGATCCCTATAAACACGGTGAAAAGCCCACCGTGACGATTGAAGGCACTTGCAAAGCGTGGAAAGAAACGGACACCGGCAAAGTGGTTAATGATATCGATACTCGTACGGGAAAAACGATTGTCGGTAGCCATGATCTCATGGGTGATGCGGCTATCACCCTTTAAGGTCATGGCCATTAATTAGGCACAACGAGGGCACTTTTTGTGCCTTTTTTATTGGGAGCTAATATGAAAAAAGTATCGAACCTGCCGTTTTTTAAACGTGGTGAAAGCAATGACGTTGCCATTGAACCGTTAAGCGTGGAAACCTTTAGGGGACTACCGTTTGTCAATGAGGATGATTTGTCTGCCACTCAGTATTTTGAACAACGTAAAGCGATGATCCTTGCTGCAACGAACATCACGCCTGAGGAGTTTGAAACGTTCACAGTCCCAGATTTCAACACCCTCGCACACGATATTCAGACGTATATTCTGACACCGAGTGATGAATTGAAAGGTCAGCCTCTTGATAACCGCGACTTTGTTTTTACTTTGTTGTTCCCGTTTGATAATGACTTGGCTGAAACCATTGATACGATCAACTTTGAGGTGCCTAAGGTGGCACATTCGCAGGCTTTAGCGGCGATTGATGACGACTTTGAACGTGAAGATTTCATGTTTCGGGTGGTATGTCATCTCGAAAAGGTCGATATCAATCAGATGAAACTCAATGATTATCTGTGTATTAAGCCAAAGGTCGGCGATTTTTTTCTGCAATCGGGGGATTACTTTCGCCCGATGACGTTGAAAGCCTGATTGATCTTATTCCCATGCACCGCAACACCAATGAATCTGAATTATTGCAATGGCGACAAGATGTGGCCTTACGGCGCTATCAGATGATCCTCGCCAAACTCGGGATTAAATCATGAGTGGAAAAATTCAATTTACGCTTGAAGCGGTCACCAAAGGCACAAAGGATATTGTGTCTACGACGACCGCTACCGAGAAACTGACTGCAGCACTGGAAGCGCAGCGGGGTGAGGTGAAGTCGCTGAACCAGCAACTTGGTCAGATCAAAGGGTTTGAAAACGCAGAAAAGCGAACCGCCAAACTTGCTGAGCAGATGACAACAGCTAAAACCAAGGTGATAACGCTTGAACAAGCGCTTGATGAACAACAAGTCAGTACCCGTGGTTTACGCGTTGAATATACAAAAACTGAACAGGAGATCCGTTCACTCAATCAGCAGATGAAAACAGCGTCGAAGGAAGGTGCTGTTGGCTTAAAGCAACAGTTGTCAGTGGCTGAAAGCAAGTTAGAAGGCTTAAACAATGAAATGCACGTTGGTAAGCAGCGTACCAATGAGCTGAAAACAGCTTACCGTAAAGCCGCAAAAAACGTTGATACCTTGTCTGATAAGCAAAGCAAACAGAAAGCTCGTCTGGCGAGTTTAGGCGGGGCGCTGAAACGGGCGGGAGTCAGCACTGATAAGTTAGGTGATGAGCAAAAAAGGCTTAAATCCCTCACTGAACAGGCGACCGGTGCCTTAGAGAAGCAGAATAAACGGCTTAAAGAGATGCAGAGCATCCAAGCTCGGATTGATAGTCGTAAAGCGAAGCTGGGTGAACTCGGTGGTCAGGCAACGAGTTTGGCTATGGCGGCAGCGCCTCTTGGGGCATCCGTTTGGACGGCCATTAAAAATGAATCCAGCTTTGCGAATGTGAAGAAAGTGGTCGATATGTCACCCGAACAGGCGGCAGCAATGCGCGCCTGGTCATTGAAAACGTCCACTGAAACACCGATGAATGCCAATGAGATTAACGCCATGTTAGCGGCTGGTGGTCAATCGGGCATCAAAGATACCAACGAGTTGAAACAGTTTGTGTTGGATTCCGCCAAAATGGGCGTGGCCTTTGACATGGAGGCGGGTAAAGCTGGTGAAACGCTTGCCGTCTTTAAGGCGGCGATGGGACTAGATCAGAAAGGGGCTGTTGGTTTAGCCGGCCTGGCGAATCACCTTTCTAATAATTCGAATGCGAAAGCCGCTGATATTGCCGGTGTGATGGCAAGAGAAGGCGCCACTGCAAAGAAATCAGGTTTTTCGGTTAATGATGCTGCTGCGTTGTCTGCGGCAATGCTTTCAACGGGCATGCAACAAGATAGAGCCGCAACGGCGTTGAAGAATATTTCTGGACGCTTGACCTTGGGTGATGCGGCCTCTGGAAATCAGAAAAAGGCGCTGGCATCCATTGGGTTTTATTCAACAGCGTTAGCGGGTGCGATGCAAAGTGATGCATCCGGTACCTTGCTGAATATTCTAGCCGCAATTAATGATGCCCCCTTAGAGAAACAGTCTGCACTGATTAGCCAAATCTTTGGTGAGGAAGCCAAAGGAGCCGTTGCAGCACTTGCCGGTAATACGAAGAATTACACTCAAGCGTTGAAACTGTCACGTGAAGGGCAGGATGTTCATGTTCAATCTCTGCAAGATGAGTATAACGCTCGGATCAACACCTCTGAAAATGGTATCCAACAATTTATTAATAAACTCAATCGCCTGTCGGTCATTGTAGGTGGCGCACTCTTACCAGCCCTAAATTGGGTCATGGAGCCACTGGGTAATGTTGTCGATATGATTGCCAACTTTGCCGAAGCCAATCAGGGATTAACGGCAGCGGTCGGTCTTGGGATCGCGGGTTTTATCGGTCTTAAAGGCATATTATTGGCCGGTAAAGCCGCCTCACTCATCTTTGGTAATACCCTCGATAAATCCAAACTATTTCGCAAGGGGTTGAACCGCGAGACGCAGCAAGGTGGTCGTATTGCGGCAATGGCTGCAAAACAATGGCGCAGCTTGAATGCGGCTGTTGCATCAAGTCGTGGACCTGGTCGGGGAAAGAGGAGGGGGGCACAAGGGATTGGTGGTGAGTCCCGTTCAAGAACGCGATCCCGTTCTCGTTCACCTCGTCGCCGTCGCGGATTAGGTGGGATGTTGTCGAATGCGATGTCCAGTCTCGCGGTGAGCCCAAGAGGACTTGGATTGGCGGCTGCTGGCGGGGGATTAGCCATGATCCCTGTTGCTGCCATGGCACAAGATGCGATTGATATCGGTGGCTCTCTGGCTGAAAAGGCGGGCAAGTTTGGCTTGGCAACGGTGTTGAAGCCACTCGGTTTAGCCATCAATGCCGTGCAAGCGACGAAGGGCATTGTTAACGATGATATGGAACAAGCGGGTAATGCCATTGGTGATATTGGTGGCTCCCTAGCGGGTAATGCCATTGGTGATATTGGTGGCTCCCTAGCGGGTGCGGCTGCTGGTGCGGCGATTGGTTCTGTTGTGCCGGTCATTGGGACGGCCATTGGGGGTTTAGTCGGGGCAATCGCTGGTGGCATAGGCGGTGAAATGATGGGTGGCTGGTTTGGTCGTCAATTGGATTCACCCGATGAAACCGCTAAAAAAGTCAATGATGTACAAATGACAGAAGCGGAGGCAAGGCAGCGTGGCAATGTGCATTTTGCGCCGGTCATTCACGTCAATGGGGTGGCTCTACAGGATCCAAGTGCGGTTGCGAATGCGGCTGTAGAGAAAATGAATCAGCAATATAGCTATTTAATGGGGGGTAATACGATGACGAAACAGTTTAGTTATGCAGCTATCGACCAGGGG
>JAUVQU010000177.1 GCA_030597965.1 Cellvibrionaceae bacterium | reverse complement strand
GGTGGTTATTCCAACTAATCAGTCGGTTCAGCGCCAAGACTTAAATGACCTGATCTACCTGACGGTTGAAGAGAAGTTTGACGCTATTGTGCGTGACGTAAAGGCGCTTAGTGAAACGGGCGCGCCGATACTTGTGGGTACCGCATCGGTGGATGCCTCTGAGGAAATGTCCCGTCGTTTTAAAACAGATAAGCTCAAACACGCCGTGTTGAATGCAAAATATCACGAGAAAGAGGCGGATATTATTGCCCAGGCCGGTCGTCCAGGTACGGTCACTATTGCTACCAATATGGCAGGTCGTGGTACTGATATTGTTTTGGGCGGTAATTGGGAGGTCGAAGTGGCTGCTCTTAGCTCACCGTCTGATGACCAGATAGCCAAAATAAAATCGGACTGGACGAAGCGTCATGGTCAGGTTATTGAGGCTGGGGGTCTTCATATTATTGGTACAGAGCGACATGAATCCCGCCGTATTGATAACCAGCTGCGCGGTCGTGCGGGTCGTCAGGGTGATCCTGGTATGTCGCGCTTCTACCTGTCGATGGAAGATAACTTGATGCGTATCTTTGCCTCCGATCGTGTGCGTGGTTTTATGCAGGCATTGGGAATGGAGAAAGGTGAGGCCATTGAACACCGCATGGTTAGTAATGCCATTGAAAAGGCGCAGCGAAAAGTAGAGGGACGCAATTTCGATATTCGTAAACAATTGCTGGAATACGATGATGTGGCCAACGACCAGCGTCAGGTTGTTTACCAGCAGCGTAATGATTTGCTGGATTCGGAGTCGATTGGTGAAACGATTGAAGCTATTAGAGCGGATGTTGTGACGGTAACGGTGTCTGGATTTGTGCCACCTAAGAGTATGGAAGAGCAGTGGGACGTTTCTGGGTTAGAGCAGCACCTTACTGCAGAGTTTGGCCTGAAGTTACCGGTTACCCAATGGTTGGAAGAAGATCAAAATCTGCATGAAGAGTCTTTAACCAATAAAATTATTGATGCTGTACAAGCTGCTTACAATGAAAAAAGCGAACGCTTTGGCTCGGTAATGTCTGAAGTTGAAAAGCAGATTATGTTGCAGGTTTTGGATAATTTGTGGAAAGAACACTTGGCGAATATGGATCACCTGCGTCAAAGCGTCAATTTACGTGCGTATGCGAATAAGAATCCAAAGCAGGAGTATAAGCGCGAATCTTTCGAGTTGTTTCAGGAAATGCTGGATAACTTGAAATACGAAGTTGTTCGCATGCTTGCGCGTGTTGAACCTGTGACCCAAGAAGAAATGGAGTCGATGGAACAACAGCGACTTCGTGACTTGGAGCAACAGCAGACGGAGCTTCAGCATGAGGAGGCTTCTTTGCTTGCTGAGCCAGATGAGGCTAAGACTAAGACGGTAGTGCGTGAGGGGAAAAAAGTGGGGCGTAATGACCCATGCCCTTGCGGTTCGGGTAAAAAATATAAGCAGTGCCATGGTAAGTTGGCATAATAAAGGTGTAGCCGATTGCTGTAGAGTGACAGTGAAAAAAGGCGCCTTATCCGGCGCCTTTTTTGGTTGGGCAAACGAGAAAGAACAAACGAAGAGATGAAACCATGGCTGTAGGACAGTATGACTTTCCCATCATGCACTCAGTGGCTGGTGTGAGATTAGGTGCCGCAAGTGCAGGAATTAAAACAGTAGGACGTAAAGACACTGTGTTGATTGAGCTGAGCGAGGGCAGTCGCACGAGTGGCGTGTTTACACAAAATGCATTTTGTGCGGCGCCTGTAACGCTGTGTAAGCAACATATGCCCATTGCAGACACTCGCTATTTATTGATTAACTCCGGCAACGCCAACGCCTGTACAGGTGATGAAGGCTTGTTTGATGCTAAAGAATCTTGCAAAAAAGTGGCCGAGTTGACACAAACTCAATGCGAGCAGACGTTACCTTTTTCAACGGGTGTGATTGGCGAGCGTTTACCTCTGCTGAAATTAGTGGCGGCAATTCCTGTTGCCATTAATGCGCTTGATAAAGCCGGTTGGGCTGAGGCGGCGCAGGGTATAATGACAACGGATACTCGCCCCAAAGGCGCCAGTGTTCAGGTTGATATTGAAGGTGAAATAATTACGGTGACGGGCATAGCAAAAGGCTCTGGCATGATTCATCCGAATATGGCGACGATGCTGGCGTATATCGCGACGGATGCAGCCGTCGCTCAATCGATTTTAGATGAGCTGGTTAAGTCCGCCGCCGATGCGTCGTTCAACCGGATTACCGTGGATGGTGACACCTCGACTAATGATTCCTGTATGTTGATGGCGACAGGACAGTCTAAGCTGCCTGAAATTGTTGTGAATACAGGCGGGGCCTATGATGGCCTCAAGGCGGCGGTCGTCGAAGTGCTTACTGAGCTGGCGAAAAATATCGTGGCAGATGGCGAAGGGGCGACCAAGTTCGTTACCGTTGATGTGATCGGTGGAACCAGTTCTGAGGAATGCTTGCAGGTGGCGTATGCCGTTGCTAAATCACCGCTGGTAAAAACTGCATTGTTTGCCTCTGATCCGAACTGGGGTCGTATCGTTGCGGCCATTGGCTATGCTGGTGTTCGAAACCTCAATTCTGACATTATTAAAGTCTGGTTGGATGATGTTTTGATTGTTGAAAGTGGTGGCCGTGCAACTAGTTACAGTGAAGACCAGGGGCAGGCGGTAATGGATCAGGAGAGGATTGGTATCCGTATCGATTTGGCTCGCGGCAACTTCCAGGAGCATGTATGGACGACGGACTTGTCTCATGACTACGTCACCATCAATGCCGAGTATAGAACCTGACGTTCGTGAGCCGACTCCTGAAAAGGTGTTTGTGATGGAAGTCTCTACGCAAAAAGTAATTCACGTTGCTGCTGCGGTGATCCGTGATAGCAAAGGCCGGATATTGATTGCCAGACGCCCTGACCATGCCCATCAAGGTGGCCTGTGGGAATTTCCAGGCGGTAAGGTGGAGGTTAATGAGTCTGTTACGGAGGCTTTGCTCAGAGAGCTGAAGGAAGAGCTGGATATCATTGCAACCTCGATGAAACCCTTGATCAAAGTACGCCACGATTACCCAGATAAATCCGTATTGTTGGATGTGTGGGAGGTGGATCAATTCTCGGGTTTTGCGCGCGGTAATGAGGGGCAGCCTATTGCATGGGTGGAGCCTGTAAAGCTTCCGGACTTTGAGTTTCCAGCGGCGAATCATCCTATTGTGACGGCAGCGCAATTACCCAGGCAATTGATGATCACGCCCGACACGACGTCTTTACATGAGTTGATATCGAAGCTGGAGGCTGCCACATCTTCCAGTGTAGCCATGGTCATGTTACGTCAAACACAATGGACGCTGACAGACTGGCAAGAATATGCTCCCTTTGTGAGCAAGGTGTGTGAGCGTCTGAATGTCCCTTTGATTATAAACAGCGCCTATAAGCATGAGTCCTTTACGTCACAGGGCTTACATTTTAACGCCCATGAATTGGCGACACTTAAAGATTGTTCAATCGCTGGGGATCAATTTAAAGAGTATCGCAGTCAATATGCCTGGCTGAGCGTGTCTTGCCATAATCGGGATGAGGTTTTGAGGGCGGAAACTTTAGGTTTTGACTGGGCTCTACTGTCACCGGTAGCTGCCACTGAGAGTCATCCCGAAGCAACGCCACTGGGGTGGGAGGTGTTTGAGGCTATTTCCGAGGAGGCCAAGATACCCCTGTTTGCACTGGGAGGGCTTGGGCTTCAAGATCAGGATCGGGCCATAAGGAACGGTGCACAGGGTATTGCGGGTATACGCTGTTGGCTGGATTAATTGTCGATTGAGTTTATTCGAATTCGTCCAGATCGCCAGAAAGCAGATCGTCATACATTGAATTGCCCGCAATTTTATTTTTTTCACCGGCCCATTCCCCCAGGTCAATCAGCTGACAGCGTTCACTGCAGAACGGGCGTTGTGGGAATTTCGCACTCCACTCAATGGTCTTTTTACAGGTTGGGCAGTTGTATTGTGGTGGCTGTTTCATAAGTATTTAAGTGTTCTTTAGGGCCATTTCTAAATAGAGGGTATGCTGTTGATCTACGGCTGAGTGTAATTCTTCTAGCGTCCCATTGTTTAAAATAACATCGTCGGCGGCGGCTAATCTTGTTTCACGGCTGGCCTGTGATTTTATTATTCCCATGACCTGTTCGGGGGTGTTGTTATCCCTTACCGTAGTGCGACTTAGTTGTTCACTTTCTTCAGCGTCAATAATTAACACTCGATCGCACCGTTGAGCTTGCCCGCTTTCTACCAGTAATGGTGAAACCAGAATAGAGTAGGGAGGGTTCGCGTTAGCCAATTCCCGGTTGATCTCTTCACCGATCAGAGGGTGTAAAAGATTTTCCAGCCATTGTTTTTCTTCGGGGTTGGTGAAGATCCGTTGACGCAATTCAGCGCGATCCAGCTCTCCTTCATCTGTGAGAATTTTTTTACCAAAGTGCTTTGTAATATTCTGTAGGGCCGGGCGACCCTTCTCTACAAGGGTTCGTGAAGCAATGTCGGCATCGACAACGGTTACTCCCAGAGCTTCAAAGCGATCCGATGCGGCGGTCTTTCCGCTACCTATGCCTCCGCCTAAACCCACAACAAAACTCATCCTAAATCACTCAGTAAGAAAATAAATTAGCCTGAAATACCGGCGTAGTTAAAATAGGCCTGCGTTATTTGGCCTCCCCATAGTAGTGCAATCCAGCCCGCTATGGCTAAGTAGGGGCCAAATGGTATGGGGATGTTTTTGTCGCGCCCCAGAATGACCATGCCGGCAATACCAATGATCGCTCCGACAACAGAAGATAAAACGATAATCAGTGGGAGAACTTGCCAGCCCATCCAGGCACCCAGAGCCGCGAGTAATTTAAAGTCACCATAGCCCATACCCTCTTTACCGGTAAGTAATTTAAAGAGCCAATAGACGGACCACAAAGACAGGTATCCAGCAATAGCTCCGTAAATGGATGTCCCTAAATCTACAATAAGCCCCTGAGAGTTAACCAGGATACCAAGCCACAGCAAGGGCAGGGTTATATTGTCTGGCAATAAATGATGATCAATGTCGATCATGGTGAGAGCGATTAGCGCCCAGGTGAAAACCAGTAGAGCGAGTGTGGTTGT
>JAUVQU010000259.1 GCA_030597965.1 Cellvibrionaceae bacterium | reverse complement strand
TGCCGGCTGCACCTATGGCAATATACAGGGGAGTAGGTGGCAGGCTGGGAGCAATGGCATTCAAATTAATAGACCCAGCGTTCGTTGTCGAAAACAACCAGGAACCATCTGCGCCGGTGTCACTGTATGCGTTTACACCCGAAGTGCCGACCGTGACAAATTGCGAGTCGGGGCCGAAACTGATTGCATAGAGACTCTCTGTGATCGTATTAGTAGTTTGAACTGCCCACACTGAGGCATCTAAGCTGGACACTATGGCGCCTGCGTCACCGACTGCGACGTAGGTGCTGGCGCCATAAGCCACTCCTCTAAGGCTGCTGGCAACCAGATTCTCCTGTGTTGTCCAGGTGACTCCATCGGTACTAGTGGACAAGGTACCCGATGCGCCCACGGCAATAAAATTGCCGTTTACATACGAAATACCGAATAGATTGCTAGCAGTTCCTGATGCCTGCACGGTCCAGGTCGTGGCGCTATCACTACTAGTATAAATCGCGCCCGTATCACCAACAGCGACGTATAGGCCAGCGCCGATCGCCAGCGCATTCATTGTTGGCGCACCGGCTATGGCTGTAGCGGTTTCCCAGATCAGGGCTTCTGTGTCGGTGCTTTTTATGATTGAACCATCATCGCCCAGAGCGACAAAACTTGAGCCGTCATAGGCTGTTGAGCTTAAATTAGCAGCAAACCCACCAGGTAGTGTGGCAGCGATCCAGCCTGCGTCAGTAATACCGTCGGCTCCCAGATAAGAGTATTGTGCGGCGAATACCGTAGCCGCATCACCGACGGTGACATACGTGTTGTTGCCGAAAGCAATGCTTTGCAAATCATTCGCGCCGCCGCCTAATGCTGTACCGATTGTCCAGGGAACGCTGGGGCTAAGCAGACGTGGCGTAGCGGTTTGCGCTGGTGAAAACGGCCCTACCTGGCTAGCATCTTTCGAAGATGTTACTGAAAAAGCGTATTGAGTGGCATTCAAAAGACCCGTTGCAAAATATGGAGGAGAGACATCAATCAGTATCCTGTCGAAATCAGTGAGACTGGCGTTTGTTCCCTGTTTGTAAAAAAGCCAGTAAGTTCTGCCCGGTACAACATCCCAGTCGATGACGACAAGGCCAGAGCCTTCGGTAACAGTAACATTGGCGGGAGCATCAGAGGGTGGATCCTCCTGGCCAAAACATGCCGTTAATAGCAGGGCGAGAAGTACTACAGTTACACGGGGATGAAGATTCACGTATATACCTTTCTTGATTTATCAGGGTAGACGAAGAGGCGGCCGGTATCTGGCCAACATTTCTTACAGACATATTAAAGTTAAACAACCACTAGCACTGCCTGGCTGCTATCCACAATGTTCTTAATTACCAAGAACATCCAGCCCTTCATTGTATAACATATTAATGAGTGTTATCAGGGGAAGGCCGATTAAAGCGTTGGGGTCGTTGCCTTTCATTTTCTCAAACAGTGAAATACCCAGCCCTTCAGATTTGAAGCTGCCGGCACAATCATAAGGTTTTTCACGTTGCAGGTAATTTTCGATTTGGGGCCTGCTTAATTGTCTAAATTCTACCGAAAATTTATCTATATTAATTTGAGTCTTGCCAGTTTCAGCGTTGAGCAAACAAAGCCCGGTAAGAAAAAGGACTTTTTTACCGCTGGCATTGCTTAACTGTTCTACGGCGGCCTCATGGTTGCCTGGTTTACCTAGAATTTTATTATCCAGCACGGCCACCTGGTCGGAACCAATAATTAAAGCATCCGGATACGCTTCAGCTACAGCATGCGCCTTTGATTCAGCCAGGCGTTCCACTAGTTGTTCAGGCGTCTCGCCATCAACCTCAGTTTCATCAACATCGGGCGAAGCTGTGATAAAAGGTAAACCGAGACGATTGAGTAATTCCCGGCGGTAGGGGGATGTTGATGCCAGAACGAGAGTTTTCATTATTGATATATTTTATGAATCAAAAGGAGGCTATTCTACCTTGTTAATGGGGGATATTGAGAATATTGACTATTTTAAATTGTGGTGCCATAACTTCTCTGTGGGGTTGCCTACAACGGAGATTGTAGAAAAAGACGGAGAATGAGGGACATGATGGGCTGTCTTCAAAAATCATTACTATTTCTGCTGCTTCTATTAGCAAGTGGTTCGGCGCTTGCCGGGGCGTGCACGTATCGTGAAGCCGTAATGGCTCTGGAGCAGGGAAATACTATTCGGGGTATGGCCTTGATGCGTATGGCAAGTCGAGATGGTGATGAGCGGGCCAGTCACTACTTTGTTGTAATGGATCGTGTCGTGAGGGACTAGCTATCCGCCACTGCAACCACTACTCAGTTTGAACAGGGTAAATTCCGAACAATAATATTAAATAGTCTTATTGGCTGATTTGATCAGCCATGGCGATTGTTTCCACTTTATTATGTTTTTCTTCCCTGATCTGCGGCACTTTATCAAACCAGCCACGTCTTTTTGCTTTTTTGAGAAAGCCTCGTGCTGAAGTATCCCCATTTTCAGCGGCACGACGTAACCACATAACACCCGTTGATAGTTCGGCACCTTTTCCACTAATGAGGTATATGCCAAGCAGGAATTGCCC
>JAUVQU010000003.1 GCA_030597965.1 Cellvibrionaceae bacterium | reverse complement strand
TAGGGCTTATTCGTCGATTAGTTATGATATGGGTCAGCTGGAAATTAGTGTGGTTATTAATCAATGTGGCTATTAATCAAATAGCTATGGTTGTTGTGACGTTAGCTTTGTAAAAAGGCTAGAATTGGCTACTTTACGCTATAGAAATACAGCGCCATCTTTTTAACTTCGAGCTGTTAGTGGGAAATAATAATGCACGCAACCTATGATAGTTCGCCTTCTGATCAATTGGCTGTCCATAAGCAGGTACTGGAAAAAACCAGTATCAGCGAATTATTTTCACAGCAGGCTGATCGTTTCAACGAAATGAGCTGTTCTGCGGCGGGAATCACCCTGGACTATTCAAAGAATATTGCCAGCAGCCAAACTCTGGAGCTGTTGTTTGATTTGGCGCGCCAGCGCCAGCTTGAAGACGCCATCCAGAAACTGGTTCGAGGCGCACCGGTCAATGTCACGGAAGCGCGTCCGGCGCTGCATACAGCGTTAAGGAATCCAGTGCACCTTGATGAGGATGTGGCTGCAGCGGTAGGTGGCACTTTTGCTGAAATGGAAAAATTTGTCAGGGCTGTGCATGAGGGTGAATGGCGCGGTTTTTCCGGTGAGCGGATTCGGGATGTGGTGAACATAGGCATTGGTGGGTCTGACCTTGGGCCGCTGATGGTGACAGAGGCGTTAAAGCCCTATAAAAAACCTTTTGTTGACTGCCATTTTGTTTCGAACGTTGATGCCGGTGATCTCAGTGAGGTACTCAAGTCGCTTAACCCAAGAACGACATTATTTATTATTGCCTCAAAAACATTCACCACTCTGGAAACCTTGACCAATGCCTCAACCGCAAGGGAGTGGTTGGTGAGTGCTGCCGGCAGTAATGAGTCGGTAGTTTCGAAACATTTTGTGGCCGTCTCCGCTAATGTGGCGAAGGCTGTAGAATTCGGTGTGGTTGAGGATAATGTCTTCCCCTTGTGGGACTGGGTGGGTGGACGTTACTCCCTGTGGTCAGCCATCGGCTTGCCTATCGCACTGGCGGTTGGCATGGATAATTTTAATGCCTTGCGTGCAGGCGCGGGTGAAATGGACAAGCATTTTACAACAGCACCTCTTGAACAGAATATGCCGGTGATTATGGGGTTGCTTGGCGTCTGGTATGTAAATTTCTGGGATGCTCACACCCACGCCGTTCTGCCTTACGATCACTATTTGCGGTTTTTCACCAAGTACCTGCAGCAGTTGGATATGGAGAGTAATGGTAAGCGTGCCGTTCTGGCTGGCGGCAACGTTGATGGCCACACAGGCCCGGTGATCTGGGGTGATGTGGGGACCAACGGTCAGCATTCTTTTCACCAGCTTTTACATCAGGGGACCAGATTAATCCCTGTTGATTTTATTGCGGTATTAAAAAGTCATAACCCGGTAGGTGACCACCATTCACTGTTGTTTTCAAGCTGCCTCAGCCAGAGTCGGGCACTGATGACAGGCAAATCTCTGCAGCAGGCACAGCAGGGATTCCAGGCTATGGGCTACACGGCGGACGAGGCGTTGGCTCTGGCTCCCCATAAGGAGATGCCCGGCAATAGACCCAGTAACACACTCGTAATGGAGCAGGTGACACCTGAATCTCTGGGCGCTCTAATCGCTCTTTATGAGCACAAGGTTTACGTACAAAGTGTTATCTGGGGTATCAACGCGTTTGATCAGTGGGGCGTTGAGCTGGGTAAGGTCTTATGCCAGGACATACATGCGGTGATTGAGAGGCAAGAAACTGGAGAGGCCCTTGACGATTCGACCATGGGGTTAATTGAGCGCTATTGGCAAGAGCATAATGCCTGTAAATAGCCGCTTGATTTAAGTGGTGGGGTGGTGAGGCGTTTTAATTCACCTCAATCCATGTTTGAGCAATAAATCAACTGCCGCGGCTTAGTTTTGCCAGTAGTCGATCCAGGCTATTGGCAAAGGCCTGCCGGTCTGTGTGTGAGTAAGACTTTGGGCCGCCACTCACCTGCCCGGTAGAACGCAGCTCTTCCATCATGTCGCGCATGGCCAGACGCTGTTTGATGTTGGCAGGGGTGTAGAGTTCACCGCGGGGGTTAATGGCGTGGACGCCTTTCTCGACTACCTCGGCTGCCAGTGGGATATCGGCGGTGACTACAATGTCATTGGCTTCGCAGGACTGGACAATGAAGTTGTCGGCCACATCAAAGCCGCTGCCCACCTGAATGGAGCGTATGTGAGGCGAGGGAGGCGTAGCTAAGTGTTGATTGGCCACAAGAATAGTTTCGGTCTTGGTGCGGTTGGCGGCCCGAAACAGTATTTCCTTTACGGGTTTGGGGGCAGCGTCGGCGTCGACCCAGATTTTCATGGCTATTCTCGAGGATGTAAGTGTGATCTTGGGTGGGTATAGGCCGCATTGTAGCTGAGTTTCAGTGTCAAAAAGGCTGTTTTAAACAAATAGAGCGATTAAACCTGTTTAACTTCTAACCATTTGTTGCATTTGCCAAGCAAAACCCATAAAATTCGCGCCCCTAATACGGCTGGATTCCCTGTTTGCAGGTGTTTCAGCCCTCCTTGTCTCACCGGATTGCCCGGGAGACTTAACCCGTAAGGAGCTACAATGCGTCATTACGAAATCGTTTTTCTGGTACACCCAGATCAGAGCGAGCAGGTTGCCGGTATGGTTGAACGCTATACCGCTGCAGTTACCGAGGCTGGTGGAACTATTCACCGCCTTGAAGACTGGGGTCGCCGCCACCTGGCTTACCCAATCAACAAAATCCACAAAGCACATTATGTTCTTATGAACGTTGAATGTACGGAAGGTGCACTCGAAGAGTTGACCACTAACTTCCGTTACAACGATGCTGTTTTGCGTAACCTTGTTGTTCGCATGGATGAAGCGGTGACTGAAGAGTCTCCGATCATGAAAGCTGAAAAAGAAAGCCGTGAGCGCAGGAACAGCCGCGCTGAACGTGCTCCACGTCGTGAAGAAGCTCCCAAAAAAGCCCCTGCTGCAGCTGAAAAAGTTGTAGAAAAAAAGGCTGTTGAAGAAGCTGCTCCGACAAACACCAACGCTGATGAAGCGAAGTAAGGAGAACTATCATGGCTCGTTTTTTCCGTCGTCGTAAGTTCTGCCGTTTCACCGCTGAAGGTGTTAAGCAGATCGACTATAAAGATTTGGATACTCTGAAAGGTTATGTTTCAGAGACCGGTAAAATCGTACCTAGCCGCATCACAGGTACCAAGGCAAAATATCAGCGTCAACTGGCTACCGCTATTAAGCGCGCCCGTTACATTGCATTGCTGCCTTACACCGACAGCCACGAGTAAAAAACAACCGTGCGTCCCTTAGCTGAATTTATAATGAGGGGCCGTGCGCAGGCCTCAGTGGTAGCGCTCCTTGGGAGCTTGTTTCCGCTGATTAGCCCAGCCGCTGTTGCATTGGTAACACTGCGACGCGGTATGTCCGATGGGGCTTTAATTCTCCTCTGGGCATTGTTACCCGCCATCGCCACTTTGTGGGCGAGTGAAGTCAACGCCTTTATGGGGATGGTGACTCTGGCGGGGATTTTGACGACCTATGGTGTCGCACTGCTGTTGCGCGGTACGAACAACTGGTCCAGAGCGCTGATGGCGCTGGTTGCTTTTAGCACCCTGGCTGGCTTGTTGATCGCGCAAATAGTGCCGGATCAAGTCGCCAGCATTACTGACGCTTTAAGTGAAATGCTTAAAGGGGTACAGGAGCAAGCTTCACCTGATGTGGCCTTCGAGGCTTTAGGTGTAGGTTTTGTGATTGGCTTGATCAGTTATGTGATTGCGATTAATTCGGTACTTGGCTTGGTGTTGGCGCGCTGGTGGCAATCTTTGTTGTATAACCCCGGTGGTTTTCAGCAGGAGTTTCACCAGCTGCGACTGAGTCCAGTGCAGGGTCTGATCTGTTTTGCGGCGGTGTTGTACTGCTGGACGCAGGGCGGTGATTACCAGGCATGGTCGAGCTTATTTGCTATACCCCTGTTGATGGTGGGTATTGCAATGGTTCACTTCATAGTGAAAGCTCGCAACATGGGTGGGCAATGGCTGGTGTTGTTTTATATGGCTTTGTTGCTGGTAAACCTGTTAACGGTGCTACTGGTTACATTGGCTGTTATGGATACGTGGACAAATTTTCGTGCACGCATTCAACCTAAGTAAGGTTGTGCGTACACATTTAACATTTAGAGGATTAACGAAATGAACGTTATTCTGCTCGAAAAAGTAGGCAAGCTGGGTACCATCGGCGATCAGGTTTCTGTGAAGGCTGGTTACGGTCGTAACTTCCTGTTGCCACAAGGCAAAGCAATTGCTGCTACTGCTGCTAACATCGCTGAGTTTGAAGCTCGTCGCGCTGAATTAGAAGCGGCTGCTGCTGAGAAGAAAGCTGCTGCTGAAGTTCGCGCTGCTCAATTGGCTGAATTGGCTATCACCATCACTGCAACGGCAGGCGATGAAGGTAAGCTGTTCGGTTCTTTGGGTTCTCGTGATTTGGCTGCTGCCATCACCGAAGCTGGCGTTGAAGTATCTAAGGCTGAAATTAAGCTGCCTGAAGGTACTTTGCGTGAACTGGGTGAATACGAAGTTGATGTTCAGGTGCACTCTGATGTGACTCAGGCCGTTAAGGTCTCTGTTGTTGCAGAATAAGTGTTGCTGAATAAGCACTTAAATACCCGCTGTTAAGGCGGGTATTGCTGTCGGGCGCATCCGATATGAATTCAAGGTCTCTTGGGTTTGTGTTGGTTGCGCCCGATTTGCGTTCTGGGTTTACGTTGAGAATTGGTGTTATAGCTCTGATATATTCCTCGCTTGGGGTTGGCGCGAGGCGAGCTTGGGCATACACTAAGGCCTGCTAGAAATATTTGGATTGCGCTGCTCAAGGTGAAGTTATCCCACCTTAAAGTCGCACTATATTTCGTTGCTCATCGTTGATTTGGAATGCCAAGTTACACTCCTGGCGCCTATCTGCCGCCATTTAAGGCAGCAACAGCTGCGCTCAAAATAATCTTGGCAGGCCCTTGGCCTTTATTTTATGACCTAACCCTTCGGGAAAGATGAATGTCTGAAGCTTTCGAGTCTGATTTTTCGCGCCCAGTTGCCGATATGTCCGCGGATGCGGCCAATAGTACGATGCCTCATTCTATAGAGGCCGAACAGGCAGTGCTCGGTGGCTTGATGCTGGATAATCAGCGTTTCGATAACGTTGCTGAAGTGCTCTCAGAAGAAGATTTCTACCGAGAAAGTCACCGCGAAATTTTTCGTATGTTGGCCAAGCTTTATGAGGCCGGCCAACCGTTAGATGTTATTACCCTCTCTGAAGAATTAAATCGCCATCAAGCTCTGGAAAGTATCGGTGGCCTGAGTTATCTCATGGAGATGGCCCATCAAACGCCGAGCGCTGCCAATATTGGTGCCTACGCCAATATTATTCGAGAGCGTGCCACGCTGCGTCGACTCATCCATGCTGCGAATGAGATTACCCGTTCAAGCCATAACCCGGCAGGCCTTGATTCTGATGATTTGCTGCAGCTCGCGGAAAAGCGCGTGGCTGAAATTGCCGAAGACCGTCCTAAAGAGGGTGGTTTTCAAGACGTTAATGCACTGCTGAAAATGTCTGTTGAAAAAATTGATGAACGCTTTCGCTCGGATGCAGATATCACCGGCTTATCAACGGGCTTAGCAGACCTGGATCAGCAAACGTCTGGTTGGCAGCCGGGAGAGATGATTGTGTTGGCGGCGCGCCCTTCTATGGGTAAAACCGCACTGGCATTAACGTTCGCTGAAGCGGCGTTGATGACGCAAGACAAACCGACATTAATCTTCAGTATGGAAATGCCGGCGGACTCACTGGTGATGCGAATGCTGTCTTCCGTGGGCCGTATTGATGCGGGCAAGTTACGTGATGGCTCCCTGACAGAAGAAGACTGGCCGAAGCTCACAGCGGCCGTGAGTAAGATGAAAGACAAGCCGCTGTTTATTGATGACACGCCGGGTCTTACTCCGCAGGAAGTCCGCGCCAGAGTGAAGCGAGTGACGCGGACTCATGCCGCCACTTTGCAACAGAAAGACCCAAACCTCACCATTGATGAAGCGTTAAATCTGGCGTCTCCGGCGCTCATCATGCTCGATTACCTGCAGTTGATGCAGGTGGCGGGTAAAAGTGAGGGGCGTACCCAGGAAATTTCAGAGATCTCCCGATCACTTAAAGGTTTGGCTAAAGAATACAGTTGTCCTGTCGTAGCCTTGTCACAGTTGAACCGTGGTGTGGAACAGCGTCCGAATAAGCGCCCAATGAACTCAGACCTGCGTGAATCCGGAGCGATTGAGCAGGATGCCGATATCATTTTATTCATTTACCGCGATGAGTATTACAACGAAGACAGCCCGGATAAAGGCATTGCTGAGTTGATTATCGGTAAACAACGTAATGGTGAAATTGGTACCACCAAGGCGACCTTCCTCGGTCAGTTTACCCGTTTTGAGAATTTAGCCCCCGGCTATTATGACTCTCAGGGCGGTGGTTATTAATCTTCAGGGATAAGCCTTTTAGGTCGCCTCGGGCCCGGATTAATATCTCGTTTAAATTTTCAGGATTTAACCTCCTATGAAAGTATTTCACCAGATCTCTTTGTTACGCGATGAATTAAAGCAAGCGCGTCAGGCAGGCAAACGTATCGGCTTTGTGCCCACCATGGGCAATTTACACGCCGCTCACATAGAGCTGGTCAAAAAAGCGCAGCAAACCAATGACGTGGTGGTGTGTTCTATTTTCGTGAATGGCCTGCAGTTTAACGACAGCTCTGACTTAGACAAATATCCCAGAACCCTGCAGGCAGACATCGATCGGTTGGAGGTAGCGGGCTGCGATTACCTGTTTAACCCCGATGACGCTGAGATGTACCCCAATGGCACAGAAGTTCAGACTCGCGTTATTTGCCCGACAATGACGGGTGTGTTGTGCGGCGCTGCCCGCCCCGGTCATTTTGACGGGGTAACGACAGTGGTATCTAAGTTGTTCAACATTGTGCAACCGGATGAGGCTGTGTTTGGCTTAAAGGATTATCAGCAGTTAGCGGTAATTCGTCGTATGGTCGAAGATTTATGCATGCCGATTTGCATCACTGCAATGGAAACTCATCGTGAGGGTGATGGCTTGGCGATGAGCTCGCGCAATGGGTTTATTACGGCGACCGAGCGGCCTAAAGTGGTGATATTGAGCCAGCAGTTGAATGGTATTCGGGAGGCTGTGCAATCGGGTCGTGAGGACTTTTCACAGCTGGAAAATGAAGCGATACAGGCTATTGAGCAGGCGGGTTTTAAAGTCGACTATTTTAGTATTTGCTGCAGTAAAACATTACAGCGGGTTGATGATAAGACTGAGGCTATTACAGTGCTGGGGGCTATGTTTACCGAAGGTGCCCGCCTGATTGATAACCTGTCATTTAGCCGCGTCCGGTAAAAACATAGTTAGAATTATTGCTGTCCTGTAATTTTTACTGAAGGGCCTTAATACTTTGGGGTCACTAGGTCTTTGACTTTAAAGCTGTGGGGCAGCAGTGGCTTAGAGTCGATTTTTTAACGATGTTCCTGGTGTTCTTTCTGTTTAGATATTTCAGCGCGGGTTTCTAGCCAAGTTAATAACGAACACCAGCAATCTATATCTTTCTTTATCGTTCTGCCTTCCAGTTCAAAAATTCCAAGCCCCTGTTCATAGGCTTTCAGATAGTTTTCAGAGTCTCTGAGAGTTGCGATAAATTTGATTCCGAGGGAGTTAATAAGCTGTCTTAGCGGCTGCAGATTCAAGGGAAGATGGGAGCGGTGATGGATGCGGTTAGCAATAATCGCTACTCTCTGATCGGTATGCTGAATCTTAGTTTTTAACTGCATCTCTTTAAAAAAATCCAATGCGGCGTGTACGTCAATTGTAGATGAGAGCACTGGAATTAAAATTGCATTAGCGCTCGCGAGCTCATCTTTAAAGCCGATCAGGTCTAATGCCGATGGACTGTCGACCACTACACACTGTGTCTGTGGGTCAGGCTTTAAATGCCAGCTGCGGGTGACTCCGAACAGACGATCATGGGCGTAAATGGATTGAATTTGGGAGGCGTATTCTGGGCGGCTCTTCAGCCAGTAAGTACTGGAAGCCTGAGTGTCGTGATCTATTAATGTGGTTTTATATCCGGAATTTGCAAAGTAACTGGCGATATTGGTTGATAGGGTTGTTTTTCCGGCACCGCCTTTTGAGTTAACGATGACTACTTTAAGCATGTGCATCTCCAGGAAAGATTTAAGTCGCTAGGATTATCATGCCTTTAGTGACTTTTGTCTATATTGATTGTTCTTTGAGTCCTGGCGCTGAGCGGGTGATTTGAGGATCAGTCTTAGGAGATCGTCAGTGCGAGTAGTTGCAAGATAATTAGTGAGACCAGTAATGGAAAAATCCATCGACTTAGGCGGTCAATTTTGGCGTCATCCTCCGGGCTAAGATTCTTTGTTTTAGCCCGGCGTTCAAGTAAGGGGATTAGAATTAACAATGCGATGAGTAATAGCCCAAGCACTTTAAATAAAGACATAATATGGTTTTCCTCTTCTGTGAATCGGTGGGTTTGTCGTCCAGCTGCTATCAATCGGGTAGCAACTAATACTTAAGCATAATACCGACCGTTGAAAAGATATGAAAAGATGTTCCCGTGATAAAAATACCCTGCTACTTTTAGTAAGAGATAAGAATAGGAATAAAGCTATGTCAGATGCCAAAATTTACCCAGTCCCAGAGGCTTTTGCCGAAAGTGCGCTGATCAATAAAGAACTCTATGACGATATGTATCACCGCTCCATTCATTTACCTGAGGTGTTTTGGGGTGAGCAGGCTGAAAAGTTTTTAACCTTTTCAAAACCCGCCGTAAAAATTCGAGAGTTCGATTTTCATGCGGGTACAGCGTCTTGGTTTGAAGGCGCTGAGCTTAACGTCAGTGTTAACTGTATTGATCGTCATTTAGAAACCAGGGCAGATCAGACAGCTATTATTTGGGAGGGGGATGACCCTTCTGAGTCCCTCCATATTACCTATCGCGAGCTGTACCATCAGGTGTGCGCGTTGGCGAATGTACTCAAAGAACGTGGTGTTAAGAAAGGTGATCGCGTCTGTATTTACATGCCGATGGTGCCAGAAGCGGCCTATGCCATGTTGGCTTGTGCGCGTATAGGCGCCGTTCATTCTGTTGTGTTTGGCGGTTTTTCTCCCGATGCCCTGAAAGGGCGTATTTTAGATTCTGACTGTAAGCTGCTCATTACCGCTGACGAAGGCCTGCGTGGTTCCAAGACCGTACCACTTAAAGCCAATGCCGATAAAGCTTTGGCCGAGTGCCCGGATGTTCATACTTGTATCGTATTGAATCGTACCGGTGGTCGTGTTGATTGGACCGAAGGTCGAGATATCTGGTACGACGAGGTCACCAACAATATAGGTGACCACTGTGAGCCAGAGCCTATGGGCGCAGAAGACCCACTGTTTATTCTTTACACCTCAGGTTCCACTGGGACACCTAAGGGTGTGTTGCACACTACCGCAGGTTATCTACTGCAGTGTGCCATGACCCATAAGTACACTTTCGACTATAAAGAAGGTGATGTTTATTGGTGTACAGCGGATGTAGGCTGGGTGACTGGCCACAGTTACATCGTCTATGGTCCTCTGGCGAATGGCGCGATTACCTTGATGTTTGAGGGCGTGCCAACCTATCCAGATGCCTCCCGCTGCTGGCAGATTGTTGATAAGCACCAGGTTAATATTTTCTATACCGCACCGACGGCAATTCGTGCCCTGATGGGTGCCGGTGATGATTTTGTGGCCAATACATCACGTGAATCACTGCGCGTGCTGGGTACGGTGGGCGAGCCTATAAACCCGGAGGCTTGGGAGTGGTATCACAAAGTGATTGGCGAAGGGCGTTGTCCGATTGTTGATACCTGGTGGCAGACTGAAACCGGCGCTCATATGTTGACGCCTTTACCTGGCGCGACCGATTTGAAGCCGGGTTCTGCGACTGTGCCTTTCTTTGGTGTGGAGCCTGTCATTTTGGATGCCGATGGCAAAGAAATCGAAGGCGCTTGTTCCGGTAGTTTGGCGATTAAGAGTTCTTGGCCTAGCCAGATCCGCAGTGTCTATGGTGACCACCAGCGTTGCATTGATACCTACTATTCAACTTATCCCGGCTACTACTTCACGGGTGACGGCGCGCGCCGCGATGAAGATGGTTACTACTGGATTACCGGTCGTGTGGATGATGTGTTGAATGTCTCCGGTCACCGTATGGGTACCGCAGAAATTGAAAGTGCACTGGTTCTGCACCCTAAAATTGCCGAGGCTGCGGTGGTGGGTTATGAGCATGCCATTAAAGGGCAGGGTATTTATTGCTATGTCACACCTATGGTCGGTGTAGAGGGTACGGATGAGCTGAAGAAAGAATTGATTGGCTTGTGTGTGCAGGAAATTGGCTCAATCGCTAAGCCAGATATGATTCAGTGGGCGCCGGGCTTGCCAAAAACTCGCTCGGGTAAAATTATGCGCCGTATTCTGCGTAAAGTGGCGGCTAATGAGCTGGATAGTTTGGGGGATACTTCAACGCTTGCTGACCCGGGCGTGGTAGATACTCTGATCGAAGGGCGTTTAAACCGATAAAAAGGCTGCGCCATAAAAAAACGCCGCTTTACGCGGCGTTTTTTTATGCGGTGAAACCAGTAAAAGACGGCTGTGGTTATACGCCTCTGACCAGCAGGCTATGTTTCAGGTCCGTATCACTAACACCTTCAGGGCGGAGAATACGAACAGTATGGCCTGAGCCGGGCGCGACTTCCATAGATTCACCCACAGTATTTTCCAGCATTCCCAGATCAAAAAATTGATTGCCACTTGGGGTCATCAACTCCATGTGGTCCCCCAGTTGAAAGCGGTTTTTCACCTCAATGGTTAATGTCTGACGGTTGGCATCGATGACTTCGCCAACAAATTGCTGCCCCGGAGTTTTTGATGAGCTGCGCTCGTATTCCTGATATTCCGCAGGTGGGTGACGGCGGTAAAAGCCTTCCGTGTAGCCACGGTTGGACAGCTTCTCAAGCTCATTCATCATGCCCATATCAAATTCTTTTCCGGCAGCGGCGTCGTCTATGGCGCGGCGGTAAATCTGGGCTGTGCGAGCAGCGTAGTAGTGAGACTTGGTACGCCCTTCAATTTTCAGGGAGTGGATGCCCATCTCTGTAAGAGTTTTTACATGCTGGACAGCACGCAGGTCTTTTGAATTCATGATGTAGGTGCCGTGCTCATCTTCGTAAGCTGGCATGAGCTCTCCGGGGCGGCCCTCTTCTTCCAGCAGGAAGGCGGGCTCTGCCTGTGTTTCCGGTGACCAACTACTCACGCTTTGCGTGGGAATTAAATCACCCACTTCATTCTCTTTGGCTTCCTGTGCGTTATATTTCCAGCGACAGGAGTTGGTGCAGGCGCCCTGATTGGCGTCACGATGAGTCATGTAGCCTGACAGCAGGCAACGGCCGGAATAGGCAATACAGAGAGCGCCGTGAACGAAGACTTCCAGCTCCATACTGGGTACCTGGTTACGAATTTCACGAATCTCCTCAATGGAGAGCTCTCGTGACAAAATTACACGGGATAACCCCAGGTTTTGCCAGAACTTCACTGCCGCATAATTTACTGTATTGGCCTGTACGGATAAGTGGATTGGCATGTCTGGCCAGCGCTCACGTACCAGCATAATCAATCCCGGGTCGGACATAATCAGCGCATCGGGGCCCATTTCAATAACTTCTTCGAGATCGCGAATATAACTGCGAACCTTGTCGTTGTGGGCGGCTATATTGGACGCCAGATAGAATAGCTTGCCCTGTTGATGGGCTTCTTCAATACCCTGGCGCATGTTGCCCATAGCATTAAATTCGTTGTTGCGTACACGAAGGCTGTAGCGTGGCTGGCCGGCATAAACGGCATCGGCACCGTAGGCAAAGGCGTAGCGCATATTGCGCAGGCTGCCAGCGGGTGAAAGAAGTTCTGGTTTAAACACGGCTTGACCTGTCTGTATCAGTAAAAAGGTGGGCAATTGTATAGTTTTTCATCAAAATATCCACAATTTGACGTTGAATTGACGCTTGTGGTTGTCCGCTTCTTTCGCGGCGTTATATGACATAGACTCTGCAGTTCTTTTCAGTCACAGAGAGAGCAGATTGGTGAATGAACAACAGTTCGATCTTGAATGGGATTTGCCAAGCCCCTACACGATGGATTTTTTGCCAGGTGAAGAGCATATCGATGGTCTGGATCATGTAAACAATGGCGTTTATGTCAATTGGTGTCAGGATGTCGCCTGGGATCACTCGTGCTCTCTTGGCCTGGACATGAAGGCCTATCACGAGCTTGATCGTTCGATGGTCATCCGCCACGCTGAATATGATTATATTGCGGCGGTTTATTTGGGGGAGCCATTAACGGCGGCCACCTGGCTGACGGCCACAGACGATAAGTTGAATATGGAGCGACGCTTTCAGATACAGAGAAAGAGTGATGGCCAGACCTTGATTCGCGCTAAATGGCAATTGGTTTGTATGCAGATAACAACGGGTCGTCCCAAGCGTATGCCTGAGCCATTTGTGAGAATTTATGGTGATGCCGTAGTAAACCCCAGCGAGCTCTAAAACCAATGAGTAAAGACGAATTTATGCGGGCGATGGGTGATGTGACGCCCATTAAACGTGAAAAGCGAGTGTCGGTATCTTCCAATAAAATCAGCGGTGAGAGTCTGGCTGCGCGACGTCGTTCCGCCGTAGAGGAGGGCATTGTCGATGATGATACTTTGTCGGGAGAGTTTGTTGAACGCTTAAATCCACAGGATATTTTGGATTTTAAACGTTCAGGTATTCAGAATGGCGCCTACCGAAATTTTCGTTTGGGAAAATACGAAATTCAGGCGCGATTGGATTTACACCATCACAGCGTTGAGCAGGCGCGCCGAGCAGTTTCTGCGTTTGTACGAGATTGCCTTCAATACGAAGTGCGCTGTGGCCTGATTACTCATGGCAAAGGTGAGGGGAGAGAGCAGCAGGCGACACTAAAAAGTTGCATCGCTCACTGGTTGCCGCAGTTTGAAGATGTTGTGGCCTTCCACAGCGCTCAAAAACACCACGGGGGTGCCGGTGCTACCTATGTAATGATCCGTAAGAATTCTTCAAAGAAAAATACTCAAGGTGAAACCACCTAGAAATTATTGAATAAAGTCAGGCCTGCACCCTGCGAATAAAGCCTTAACTTGCTTTGCGTCTTCAATATCTACCGTGGTGGCTATATAACTTGAGTGTACGCTGTAAATTGTACTGTTCATCCTCCACACGCCACCCTGCTTAATGTAAGTGTCTTCATAGTGACCACCTAACTGAGTTAATTGTTGGGTTTCTGTGTTGATCTGGAAAAAGTATAAAGCCCAAACTGCTCTGGCTGTGGTGCCACTCTCTATGGTTATTTCAGGGTTCTGACCGTGGTGTAGGTCGATAATGTGATCGCCGCTGGCCAGTGAGAGAAATAAATCGATCATTTTGTCTCGATGATTGAATGTACCAAGCGCGCCGTAATCAATATGAATCTCTCCGTCAGCCATACAGTCACGCATTACTTCGCTGTCTTTGCGGTCACAGGCATTAAAATAGCGATATTTAAGTTGTTTGATGGCTTCTATGTCTTCTAGGCGCGTTAAGCGCTGTTCGATCGAACGGGTCATATTAGTGATCTTTTTCTGTGAAATCAGTCATTAACCCTAGCTGTGTTTAAAATGCATTGCCAGTACAATAGCGTTCAAATAGATTGCTAGAAGGCTCCGCAGTAATGGACGTGATGTTTAATCTTTATATACAGGTCGAGAGTGATGATCTGCAAAATATTGCTCAATCAGTAGAGGCGGATGTCGCCCCGTGGTTGGTGGAAAAGAATACCGGTGCGCAGTTAATGAGTGAGCGTGAGGGGGAGGATTACTTGAGTGTTGGTATTAATATTCAAGTTCGAAAGAAGGCTGGCCTAAAAGAGCCGCTACGCTTTCTCTACAGTGTTGCCAAAACACACAAGTGCGATTTTGTATTGGGTGTTTATGACGGGGACGTCAAAGAAGATCTCTGTTATTTCGGGCACGAAGAGGGCAAACCGGATGTTTTTGAGGTGGCCAATTACATAGGCCTTTACTGATTGGCATTTTAGGTGTGTAAATTAGTGAATGATACTGCTGTTAATCTGGTGCGGTGCAAGTTCTATGTTCATTAGCCTTCGTCCAAACAGGCTTAATTCCCCGCTGTAGCGTCGCTCTCCAGTGGCGGTAAATTCAAAGGCATAACGTCGGCAGATGCCAAAATTACCGCGTGGGTCTTTATGGAGTTTAATGCGGGTTAGTGCGATGGAGTCATCAAGGAATTGAACGTCTTGTGTTTTACAGTGCCGTTTCGCCAGAACTAAAGCGTGTTCTTTTAATCCGGCGTTTTGCCAGATGAATGCGGCGATCATCACCAGCATGAACACAATAAAAAGATCGGATAGCAGCATCTGTGATTTGATTCCTAAAACATTAAGTGTTGGTTGAGATCGCCCATTAATTTGGGCTTCATAATACGCTCACTGAATTGCCATTCTCCATTTACCTTTGTAAAACTGTCGTCATAGCGACCGGCAATGATTGCCTGTAGAGCCAGTTCAGGCGTGGCTTGGTAAACCGTAAAGCGACTGCGAGCTCTCGCGTTAAGATCGTCTTGCAATTCAATAATACAGTTGCTGATAACATGCTGGGTCAGAGGTGTACCGCCACTGTGAAGACGTGTGGCGCTGGTGTACATGGCGAGTATGGCTTCATGCCCGGTAAAACCATCGTCGCCAAATTCTGTTTTAATCGTGGCGTTGGTAAATAGCTTTGCAAGGTTTTCAAATTCACCATTATCAATCAGTTCAGCGTATCGGTAGAGTAAATTTTCTATGGCGCGTTCATCACTGATCATTTTCTTTGCCTGAGTTGCATTGCGTTTGGTTATGAGGCGTGCGCTAACATATCCTGAAGTTGTGTGACCTGCTTTTCTATTAAGGCTTGATAGCTTGGTTTTAGAGATGTCATAAGCTCCCAGTTACCATCTAGGTCTTCGGTGTTTAGGCGTTGTTGTAGGCGTGTGGTCGCTATGTGCATACAGCTAATGATCAGATTTCTGCTGGCCTGGTGCTGTAATTGTGCAATCGCCGATGCTGTAAATTTATTGTGTTGTATCTGCGAAGATAGTGACTTGTGCGCCTCTTTTGGCATAACGGCTGCAGAGAATTCAATTTTTAAACCGGCTGTTTTTTCTTGCAGGCTAAACAAAAGTTGTGCCGCGCAGATCGCACGAAAGTAGGCATTGCCGGATTCTGAGTCACTGAATTCTATCGCGATAAGTTCGTCGGATGCGCTGATTATGCGACCACTGTAGAGAGTGTTAATACCGTTCAGTTGCCCCTCTAACGCCGCAAATAATTCATCTCGTTTACTGCTGCCAAGTTGTTCTTTTAAGATTTTTATATTGCTACTTTTGAGCAATAAGTTCACTTGTACATCATCCGCGTTATGGCTGCCTCGTTGGGGTAGCTCAGCTTCTTGAGGCTCTTTTTCAGAGGTGTTTAAGCTTGTTGTGGGTGGAGGGTTTAACAGGCTCCAGCCCAGTAATGTCACGAACAGTGTTGCCAGACCAAAAAACCACGCATCCTCTTGTTGCTGGTAAATAGCTTTTGTATCGATGGTGACGGTGACATAGCCGGCGACGCTGTCGTGTAAAGTGATGGCTGATGTGTAGCTGCGATAGATGTCCGGGTTGACCGCGGGTGTTAAGTTGGGTGCTGAACCTGCCTGCACCAGTAATCGATTCTCAACATCATGAATGGTGGCATTTAAGATGTCTGGGTTTTGAGTGATGTCTTGCAGTGCGACCTGCAGGCTAATCAGGTCGTGATTTAATGTTGCGTCAATGGCCTGCTTTGCGGCAAGACGAGTAAGGGCCTGTCCGTAATGTTGGGTGCGAGTTTCGAGTAATGTGGTTTGCTGTTGCTGCTGAAGTACATTGGTTAACAGCAGAACACAGAACCCAACGAGCCCGATGGTGAACAGAGGCGTGTGCAGCCATCGCTTGATTATTGGCAGCCAGTGTTCGAGTTGGGGAGTGACCATAATGGACGTCCTACCTTGATGCATCTTGAGCGCTTTATGAATTATCATGAATAATTGAAGAGAGTATTTTAGCCTAGGGGCGTAGTAAAGCTATAATACGAACTTATTGAATCTGGTGCCGCTGTAGAGGCTGGCTTAAAGCCTAAAACTTCACAGAGATAGGACGTTCAGAGTGAAAGAAATTTTGTTGATTAACATGTCCGGCGCCGATAAACCTGGTGTTACGTCGGCGATTACTTCTATATTGGCTGAGTGTGAGGCTAATATTCTCGATATTGGGCAGGCGGTTATTCACGATAACTTGAGTCTGGGTGTGTTGGTGGAAATACCGGTGAAACATGGATCGTCACCCGTGTTGAAAGATGTGCTGTTTAAGGCTCATGAACTGGATATGAGTGTGCGTTTTCAGCCTATTTCGGAAGAAAGTTATACCCACTGGGTCGCGCAACAGGGCAAGGAGCGGCATATAGTGACCTTATTGGCGCGTCGAATCACGGCGAGTCAAATTTCTGCTGTGACCAGTATTGCCGCCAAGCACAGCTTGAATATCGATAAGATTAATCGACTTTCTGGCCGTGTTGAGTTGGGTGCTTTGAGTGATGATAGCAAAGCTTGTGTGGAGTTTTCTGCGCGTGGAACGGCATTGAATTTGACGGCATTACGCAGTGACTTTATGGAGTTGTCTGTAAGTCTTGATGCGGATGTCGCCTTCCAGGAAGATAATGTTTACCGTCGCAACCGTCGCCTGGTGTGCTTCGACATGGATTCAACCCTTATCGAAGCCGAAGTAATCGATGAATTGGCTAAAGCGGCTGGTGTGGGTGATCAGGTCATAGAGATTACAGAAGCGGCCATGCGCGGTGAGCTGGATTTCAATGAGAGCTTTACCCGTCGCATGGCTTTACTGAAAGGTTTGGATGAAAGTGTGTTACAGGGTGTGGCTGAAAGTTTAAAAATTACAGAAGGCGCAGCCCATCTTATATCGACATTGAAAAACCTAGGCTATAAAACGGCTATTTTGTCCGGTGGGTTTAATTATTTCGGTCGATATCTTCAGGAAAAGTTGGGTATTGATTATGTCTATGCTAACGAGCTGCCCATTGTTGACGGTAAGGTGACGGGAGAAGTGTCGGGTATCATTGTGGATGGTGCGCGCAAGGCCGAGCTGTTACGAGAGATTGCGGAGCAAGAGGGCATTAATCTTGAGCAGGTAATCGCTGTAGGTGACGGAGCTAATGATTTGCCCATGTTGAGTATTGCCGGGCTGGGTATTGCCTTTAGGGCAAAGCCACTGGTGAAGGCAGAGGCCAAGCAATCTATTTCTAATTTGGGCTTGGATGCGATCTTATATCTGATTGGATTTAGGGACAGAGACGCCAGCTTATAGCGATTTCTGGTGGTTTAAAAAAGGCCGTAACGGAAAACCGCTACGGCCTTTTTTATTGTGTGTCAGCCAGATGTTAGCCGTCGGTACTGAAGTCATAACTCATAGTGGTTTCTGGGGCTTGTAAATAATGCCCCTGAATGTAGTGCGCCCCAGTTTTCCAGAGTGTCGCAAGAATACTGGAATTTTCGACACAGGGAATAATGGCGTCTTTATCGTGCTTAATTAGCTCGCGGATTAGGCTGTTAAGAGCGTCAGGACTTTCTCCATTGTGCTGAATGTCCAGAGCAAACGAGCCGTGTACCTTTACCTGGTCGCACGTGATGTACTGCAGGGTTTTAAACTGATTCATTGAGCAGCCAAAATTGGAAATAGAGACAAAGCTGCCGAGTGCTTTCACGCGCTCAAGGAATTTGTTGGCTATATTCAATTGTCTGGAAACGATGTCTTCGTCCAGCTGAAAAGTTAATGAGCTGGGGGCCAGGTCGGCAGCATCAAATGCGGCCTTTAACCAGGGTATTACACTTTCATCGGCCATGGTTTCACGGCTTAAATTAATAGTTAATTTGGTTTTTCTACCTTCCTTGCAGTGTTCTACCAGTTGCTTTAAACACTGCGTGATGACCCATCGATCAATTTTTTCCATTGCTCCCATACGAGTGGCCACATCTAGAAATACACTCGGTCTTAGCAGGTTGCACTCGATATCTGGTAGTCGAAGCAGTGCCTCGTAGTGTTCCCCGGTGTCCCCTTTTAGGCTCACAATAGGCTGGAAAAGTAATTGGAATCCGTCGTTATCCAAAGCGTTTTGTATGGTTCTTTTGGTGTCAGACAGCTCTTTTTCTTCCTCGCTAAGTACCGGCTCGTAGAGGCAGTAGGCCTTGTGGCTATGCTCTTCGCCAGCCTGGTTTTGTGCGCTGTTGTGAGCGGACAGAGCTTGATCTAATACTTCATTCGGGCATTCAGTTGTTTCGTTGATCAAGCCAATACCGATAGTTATGGTGACGGGCAGTGTCTGATCATCGATATCAATAATATTTTGATCTACGGCATCACAAAGCTCTTGGGCTATGTGGCAGGCATTATCAGCCGAGCATGAAGGGCAATGCAGGAGGAGGGCCTTGTCCGAGAAACGAGCGAGCTCACCTTTGTTGGCTGTTTGCTCTTGTAGGCTGTTGGCGACGCTGGTGAATACTTTTTCAAGATTACTAACGCCAAAGCGGTCTTTGATGGTGCTCATGAGATGGTCAATTTCAATGTAAAGAACGGCGCTATTAGCGGAGGCTACTGCTTCCAGTTCCTGTTGAATTTGATCAGTATATATTGACGGTTATAGAGTCCGGTGGAGGCATCTTTGAGTTTGTCCTCCTGTGGTTCTGTCGGCAGGTCTGTGCTGCTGGCGTACTCGGAGCGAATAAAGAATTCAATGCAATGTTCTTCATCGTAAGTGGTATTGAAAATCTCAACATGTAGTTCAGTTTCTTCGCCGTTTTCTTTTATCGCATGGAAAACCAGTTCTTCCGGCTCTGTGTCCTCACCCCTGAGGGAAATATCTTTAAGAAATTTCTTTACGTGCGCGTGGTCGTTTTTATTAACCATATCTATGACTGGCATATACTCTATGTCATCACGGTTCTTGTAGCCAAGGGTCTCCACAAAGGATTGGTTGGCGTATCGATAGAGTCCGTCTTGCACAAACGCGACTGAGTTGCGGGAACTGTCGAGTAGTTCTTGGCTGCGGCGCCTAACCTCGTTTAGTTTACGATTGGTTTTTCGGAGTAAGCGGCGATTGTTATGGTGTTTTAATTCACGTTGTATTACCAGAAGAAGGTGTTGGTCGTTGTCCGTTTGTATGACATCAGCGGCCCCTAATTTTATGCCGTTTAAGACGGTTTGCTCATCCACCTCATCTGTTTGAATTAGGGTGACGACATCCTTTTTGAGTCGTTGTATTTGTCGTATGGCTGCCAGAGGTTGCACGCACTTGGCTTCTTGTTGTGCGACCAGGATGTCCCACGATTGGTCTTGCAGTAGCTTTGCTAATATATCCTCACTTTCGACGTACTGTGCGCGGGTTCTAAGTCCGGCAGAATTGAGCATGCTGATTAAGCGTTCAGCCTCAGCTCTGGAGTCATGGATAATAAGTAGGCGAATAGTGTCGTATGCGATCATGCTGGTTTTTATAGTCCTGTTGCACTCTTTTGCTAAGCATCAATGGATGATTATAGAGCAAGTCTTTTCCGGTCGGAGGGAAATTGTTTGGGAATTGATGCGCTTATCATTTTAGCACCGTTAACTTACGTTAACGGTGCTTCTTTTGGGGTTCACAGGGTTTAAATTGTCTGCGGAGTGTTCAAAAACACGGTAACTCAACTGTTGTATGGTGCTGGTAGAAAAAAGTTGTGTGTCAAATACCAAAAAATAAGATTGCTGTTTTTGGTAGCACTGGACGCGTTTCCCTTCTTTAAGTGGCGACAGAGTGGTGATGACTGATCTTGTGAGGTTATTGTCAACTCTGGCATCGGAAAGCAGAGCGGGCTTGTAATCATCGTGCCCGCTCGAAGTTTGTAACAGCTTGACGGCGCAAGGCTCACAGCGAGTTGACAAAACTTGTACGCCTAGCAGCGCACCTTGACGGGCTTGTCGTACCCAACGAATAACGCCTACGGTCCAGTTATTATCCTGCTGCGCATAAATACCGAGAATTTCACCGGCTTTTACAGATCGCGGGATATCACCTTGCCATTTAAAGCAAAAACCTCCGGAACTAATATCCTGAAGCTGTACATCGTATGTCGGAAATTTTTCGCGCTGCTGTTTTATATTCTTGCTAGATGTATAAGTTGATTCATCGTTTAAGTGACTTGTATGACTGTGGATCCCCAGTAAAAAGTTATTAAACAGGGTTCTGTTGGCGAGGTGGTAATGAATGCTGGTAAGTCCGACCGCGATCGATATGGTTTTTTTTACATTCTTGCTTCGGGTTTCGTCCCTTTCTCTGACTATCCCCCAGGTGTTAATTAAATGTTTGAGAAGATTATTATTAATGGTTGGGGGTATGCGCAGGGGGCTGGCTGTTACACCATCCAGGTGTTTCTTTATGCCGTCTATCAGGCTTGATAGGTCCAGTACCCGCGAGAGGCTGTCAGTGGGCGTATTCATTGGTGGTTTATTGGATGGGCCTTGACGGCCACTGATATTGAAATAAATGCAGTGACGCTGTTTGTTTTCAGGGCGAGCCATTTGCACATAGGAGCCCCAGATTCCTAGCGCCTCATGCAGTTCTTCAATCTCATGTTGTGTTATTTGATTGGTGCGTGCGCTGGCGAGCAAGAGCGTACGAATATAAATTTTCTGGCAGCTGCTTGGGTGGCGGTTAATGAGTGGGTCTTTGAGTTGCTGTTGGCTTATCCCCAGTTGTTCGGTGATGAGATAGAGTGCATGTAGTTCCTGCCAGAACTTGGGGTGGGCAGGCGTGTACAGCCGGGCGCAGTAAAACAGTGATTGTTCAATGCCGGTGAGTGCGCGGTGCAGTGTCAGTAATAAGTTATTTTGCTCTTGGTTTTTATTCGGCTGTTTTTCTAAGTGACTAAATAATTGTGTGGCGACCAACATGTAGCCGGTACTCATATGTCTCTGTAGGGCTTGGGCAATGGTTGCTGCTTTGAGTTTTTCGTCGGGCATCGATAACGAGTGGTTGAGGACGCTTTGCGATAGCCCCTTAATACACTGCTGCACATAAGGTCGCAGGTGCTCTAGCATGGCCAGTTTGTTGTTTGGGTTTGTATTGAGGCGAATAATTTCTGGCAGCGCTTCGTAGAGTATGACGCTGGTGCGAGATATGCGTGTTGTAGGTAGAGACTCAGCCCATTTGGCTACTTTACTGGCCTTTGTGCCGTTACAAAAACTTAAACTGCTTTGATCTTGCTCTGGTAGTTGGATCTGAGTAAGAAGATGATCGAGTGATAAGCTGGGTTTCATTCTGAAAGCTTCATATCAATAATATCAGTTATAAAATATGCGGGGACTGAAATGTAAGCGGGTATTTAAGCGCTAATATACGACATTCACGGAATATTTAATACCTGCCGATCAAGGTTTTTGAGCGAGCCCCGGCTTCCTCCTTGCTGAGTCTGGGCACTAAAAAGCCGGGTAAACACAGTTGCATTTGTCGATGTAAATCAATGGCTCTTTGTTCTGGCACGTCAAAATGTGCGGCACCCTGTATTTTATCGAGGGTGTGCAGATAATATGGCAATACGTGATGCTCAAATAGTCGCTCGCTCAACCTTTGAAGGGTGTTTACGTCGTCGTTAACACCCTTTAATAAAACCGACTGATTCAGCAGTGTAATACCAGCATTTTGTAGTTTTTTGAGTGTGCTGCTGACCTGACTGTCAATCTCCTGGGGATGATTGATATGCAGCACCATGACTGTTCTTAGTTTGGGGTGTGTTAACCATGCCAGGGTGTCATCAGTAATACGGTTGGGGATGACAACAGGCAGGCGTGTGTGGACGCGTAATCTTTTTATGTGTGGAATGCTGGCCAGCTCATTGGTAAGCCAGGTTAATTGGCGATCGGATGTCGCCAGTGGGTCGCCACCACTATAAATGACTTCTTGTATGCTGCTGTCTGCGGCGATGTAATCAAAGGTTTCTTGCCACTGCTCTCTGCTGGGGTTGTTGTCATCGTAATCAAAATGACGGCGAAAGCAGTAGCGGCAATTGATAGCGCAGATGGGGGCAACAATCAGTAATACACGGCCATGGTATTTATGTACTAAGCCACGCAGTGGATTGCTGCTCTGCTCTTCAAGCGGGTCAGTGGTATAGCCTTCAATATGATTGTCCTCCACACCTAAGGGAAGTATTTGTTTGAGGAGTGGGTCTTCCGGATTCCCTTTTTCTATGCGGTCTAAAAAGGGCTGTGGGACGCGCAGTGGAAATAGTTCATGGGCGCGCCGGGCTTGAGGTAGTAGCGCCTTTGGCAGTGCGAGTTGTTCCAATAGTTGTTCTGGGTCCCTTACCGCCTGGCTGAGTTCTTCTTGCCAGCTGAGAAGTGATTGAGATGGGGCCAGTTGCAATGTCATAGGTGCCTGAATAGTAATAGAGACCTTTGCACGAAAGCCATTTCACCTCCATGCCACGTCGCTTAAAAACGCCTTCTGTTGGTAAAAACGTACTCGCTTAGAAATGCCTACTTTTGGCAATCGGTCACTTATACACATAAGCTCCCTCATTCCGTGCGTTTTTGCCTTGCCTGAAAGCGAAATCACCTTCCGTGCAAAGGCCTCAATAATCAAAGACGGTTATTCTACCAAGTTCTAGTGGTTTCGTAATTGAATCAATTGATGGGCTGGCAGCTTCCACTTCCGCTCCTGTATAATCCTCATCCTTATTAAACAGATTGTAAGCCTCAGTCAGGCTTAAACATAGAGAGTGTGTCATGGGTAGTTTCTCCACCAACGAGTTTCGCAGCGGTATGAAGGTAATGTTAGATGGCGATCCTTGTGCCATCTTGGAAAATGAATTCGTGAAGCCGGGTAAAGGCCAGGCCTTTAACCGTGTAAAGCTTCGCAATCTGACCTCTGGTCGAGTCTGGGAACGTACGTTTAAGTCTGGTGAAAGCCTGGAGGCTGCCGATGTCATGGACCATGAAATGGAGTACCTATATAACGATGGTGAATTTTGGCACTTCATGGAGCCCAATACGTTTGAGCAGCATCAAGCTGATGCTAAAGCGGTCGGTGATACTTATAAGTGGCTGCGTGAGCAGGATACTGTGACAGTAACCCTGTTTAACGATGCGCCTTTGGCTGTTACAGCAGCCAATCACGTCGAGCTGGAAATTGTAGAAACTGACCCGGGTGTTAAGGGCGACACAGCTAACGGTGGCAGTAAGCCAGCGACCCTGAACTCAGGTGCTGTTGTGAAAGTGCCACTGTTTCTGTCGCAGGGCGATATGATTCGCGTTGATACCCGCACGGGAGAATACCTCGGTCGAGCTAAAACTTGATAAGCTGGTTGCTAAAGCAGTGAGTCTTGATACGTTAAAGCCGCTGCTTAGGTAGCGGCTTTTTTATGTACAGGATGTACGGTATGTCGCGGGCGCATGGACGCGCAGGAGCGACGATGTACAGGATGTACGGTACACGCCATCCGGGTGCAAGTGTCGCGGGAGCGGCTATTTGAATTTTATAGAGTGTAAGTAGGGCATCAATGTCAGATTGGCAGCCGGGAAGCAATATAGAAACTATGCGCACGCGTGCGCATCTAAATCGCTGTATTCGTGATTTTTTTGCCCTGCGTGAGGTCATGGAGGTGGAGGTTCCGTTATTGGCAACAGCGACCGTGACGGACCCACATATTGCTTCTATTCCCGCGAATCTGGATGGTCAGTCGGTGTTTCTGCAAACCTCTCCGGAATTCTTCATGAAGCGGTTGCTCTGTGCCGGCTCTGGAGCGATTTATAGCTTGGGTAAAGCCTTTCGCGCCGGTGAATCTGGCGGTCGCCACAATCCAGAGTTCACCATGCTGGAATGGTACCGCCCAGGCTTCGATGATGTGCAATTGATGGGTGAGGTTGAATCTTTAATAAAGGGCGTGCTGCCTGAATTAACCGATACCCGCAGTATCAGTTATCGAGACCTTTTTAAGCGTTTCTTAAGTATTGATCCTCATACTGTATCCTTGGCAGAGCTGCAGCGCTTGGGGCAGGTTCATTGCCGGGTTGACTGGCGGGATGATCATAGAGATACCTGGCTCGATCTACTGATGACGCACGTAATTGAGCCGCAGCTTGGTGAGGGCCTGGTCTTTGTTTATGACTACCCGGAATCTCAGGCGGCTTTGGCAAGGATTGAGCCGGATGCTTCTGGTCAGCGGGTGGCCAAACGTTTCGAGGCTTATGTGGCCGGCATGGAATTAGCCAATGGCTATTGGGAATTAACTGATGCAACAGAGCAGGCGAGACGTTTCGATGTGGACGCCCAACACAGAATCGTTTTGGGTCTAGAGAACTTTCCTAAGGATAGAAAGTTATTGGCCGCTCTGGCGTCGGGAATGCCGGACACGGCGGGGGTTGCCCTTGGAGTCGATCGCTTGTTGATGCTAATGAGTGGCGTCAGGTCGATTGATCAAGTGCTTAATTTTTCAATCACTCGCTGTTAAATTGTGAGCCATTGAATTAGTACAACTAAGAAATCACTGTAAGTAAGGAGTCTAATGTGGCGATGAAAAATTCAAAAGACCGTTATGGTAGCGTATCCAGAATCATTCACTGGTTAATGGCGCTGTGCATTATGAGTTTGCTGGGGGTGGGAATCTGGATGGCAGGTCTTCCCGATGACGCCAGCAATAAAATGACGGTATATATGCTGCATCAATCCACGGGTTTTTTAATGCTGATTTTGGTGGTGGTGCGAGTGGCCTGGTTGGTTTATACCCCGGCGCCAGCTTTGCCTGATGCTGTTTCGGTGCGGGATAAGCGTTTAACCAAGACGGCAAAACACGCGTTCTACATGTTGATGGTGGCGGTGCCTTTATCCGGCTTGTTAATGACTAATTACTTCGGCTTTTCAGTCGACTTTTATACGCTGTTTAAGGTGCCGTTATTGGTTGAAAAGAGCAAGGAGCTCGGGGGCATATTTCATGAGCTGCACGAGGTGTTTGCGTTTACCCTGTTGGGTCTTCTGGTGTTACATGTCGCGGGTGTGATTAAGCATCGTCGCAGTGGCAACCCTGAAGAAGATGTGTTGCCGCGTATGTTGGGTAAAAAGTAAGTTAAAAAAATTACTTATAAGCGTTAAATTTTTTGATCCATATCTAAGGCGGGTGTACTGCTTTGCGGTTGACCAACGACTTTTGCGGGCACTCCCGTTACGGTAGTGTGCGCCGCAACAGGTTTTAATACCACGCTGCCGGCACAGACTTTTGCGCCTTCGCCCACTTCTATATTGCCTAATATTTTTGAGCCGGCACCAATCATTACGTTGGCGCGAACCTTTGGGTGGCGGTCATCGGATTCTTTGCCTGTGCCGCCTAAGGTGACGGACTGCATAATCGAAACATTATCTTCTACGACGGCTGTCTCGCCGATTACGATACCGGTGGCATGATCGAACATGATGCCTTTACCAATACGAGCGGCTGGGTGGATATCGACACTAAATACAACGGAAATTCGATGCTGTAAAAACAGCGCTAACTCGCGACGGTTCTGTTGCCACATCCAATGAGCAATACGGTAAGCCTGCAGCGCGTGGAAGCCTTTAAAGAATAAAAACGGGATGGAGGCCTTCTCGCAGGCGGAATCACGTTGGAGTATTGCCTCAATGTCGGCGCGTGCAAATTGAGCGATACCTGGATCTGCACTGAGTGCCTGCTGAAAAATTTCACTAATCGTGTCTGCGGAGGTTACAGAGTTGCTGAGCTTACTGGCCAGCAAGAAGCTGAGCGCCGCTTCAAAATTGTTGTGATCAAGAATCGTGGCGCGTAAAAACCCCTCTAAAGCGGGTTCGGTGCTTCGATCGTTTTCAGCTTCTGTGCGGATGGCTTGCCAGATGGCATCGTCGCTCATGATTCAGTGTCGCTGTGGTTAATGGTCAGCAATTAATGTTAGGCGGCATTATCCACGCTGCGTGGATATCTTACTAGTGGAACGCTTAGAAAAAGGACGACAGCTTCAGGGGCTCTTCTTGCAGAGCAAAGAGTTGTTCGCGCAGAGTCTGGATATGTTCAGCCCAGTAGCGTTCGGTATTAAACCAGGTGAATGTGTGCGGGAAAGCCGGATCATCCCAGCGGCGCGCCAACCAGGCGGCATAATGCATTAATCGTAAAGTGCGCAACGGTTCAATAAGTTTCAACTCACGCGGGTCAAATTCATAAAATTCTTCGTAAGCTTCCAGGATTGTTTCAATTTGTATTAGCTGGTGCGGTCGATCTCCCGATAACAGCATCCATAAATCCTGTATGGCAGGGCCTGTGCGGGCGTCATCAAAATCGACGAAGTTTGGGGCGTCGTCACGCCAGAGCATGTTGCCTACGTGGCAATCGCCGTGAAGACGGATTTGCTTGGCGGGTGTGTTTTTAAAATGCTCTTTGAGCTGGGTGATTAAATCTTCACTGAGTGTCTGGTAGGCGACTTTCAGTGTGTCCGGGAGAAAATTCGATTCCAGCAGGAAGTTGGCACTGTCGATAGCGAATCCTTGAATGGTAATGGCAGGGCGATGTTTGAAGGGTTTGGTAGCGCCAATGCTGTGAATGCGACCCATGAGACGGCCGATCACCTCAAGGTGATCCAGATTGTCTAATTCCGGTGCTTGCCCGCCGCGACGCGTATAGAGGGAGAAATCAAAACCACCCCAGTGGCGCAGTGTTTTACCCTGATCGTCTACAATAGGGATAACAATCGGCAGCTCCTGCTCGGCCAGCTCGATAGTGAAATCGTGTTCTTCCTGGATTTGTTCGCTGCTCCAGCGTCCTGGGCGATAGAACTTGGCGATGAGGGGCTTGGCGTCTTCAATGCCTACTTGATACACCCGATTCTCATAGCTATTGAGAGGGTAGATGCGCTGGTCACTCAAATAGCCCTGGCTCTCAATTGCATCGAGCACAGCATCAGGTGTCAAAGTCTCGTAGGGGTGGCTGCTGATCTTATTTGTGGGCAAGTTTTTAAACCTTGTATTTTTTTGATCTTCTAGAAAGAAATAAGGCCAGCAAGAGCTGGCCTTATTATAGGGAGGTTATTCTGATTAGCGCTTCTGTACGAGCAAACTGCCAATCGAATAGCCTGCGCCAAAGGAGCAGAGCAGCCCGTAGTCTCCTGTTTGCAGGTCCTTATGGTGCAGATTAAAGGCGACCATCGATCCGGCTGAGCCTGTATTAGCGTAGCGGTCGAGCACAATCGGCGCCTCTTCAGGGGAGGCCTCCCGGCCCAGCAGTTTTCTGCTAATCAGAGTGTTCATATTGATGTTGGCCTGGTGCAGCCACCAACGGGATATGTCAGCTGGTGCAAGATCTACTTCGGCAATATTGTCTATAATATGCTGGGTGGCCATTGGGCAAACTTCTTTAAATACCTTGCGGCCTTCCTGGTGCATCATGGCTGAAGCTTCGAAGGGGTCGCGATCGTAGGAGCGTGCCAGATAGCTAAAGTTCGTACGGATGTTATTGGAGTAAGTGGTTACGCATTTTGTATTGATGACCTGATAGCTGTGTTCCGAGGTACAAGTCTCAGCTTTTTCCAGGATCATTGCGGTGGCAACGTCACCGAAAATGAAGTGACTGTCGCGATCCTTGAAGTTTACCTGAGGGGTGGCCATTTCAGGATTGATACACAGTACGGTTTTGGCTGTGCCGGCGGCCAGCATTTCGCAGGCGCGGTGCAGGGCAAAAGTGGCGGCAGAGCAGGCTACCTGCATATCGAAACCAAAGCCCTCAATCCCAAGTTCATGTTGTACTTCAATGGCAATAGATGGGTAATAACGGATGGTGTGGGCGCAGGAGACGATAACAGCATCAATATCGGCGCCCGTCTTATTGGCTTCTTTCATCGCATCTCTGGCGGCGGCTACAGCCATTTCTGCCTGATGGGAGAGCTCGTCGTCCTCGCGGTAAGGGATCCGTGGGTACATGCGATCAGGGTCAAGGATCCCGTCCTTAATGTAAGCAAAGCGGTTTTTTATACCTGAAGCTTTTTCAATAAAGGCCGCGTCAGACATTGGTGCGGCATCTATTTCACCCGCCTCAATCGCAGCTGCATTTTCCGCGTTGAACTTGTTTGAATGAGCGTTAAATGCTTCAACCAGCTCGTCATTACTGATGCTGTATGGAGGGGTCCAGAGGCCTGAACCACTGATGACGACATTATGCTGCTTCATAGGCCTATCCACTTTATTAGTATGTGTGCTGCGGTACTGAGCCACATGCAGAGATTAATAATATTCTTTAACCGTGAATTGTGCCGGAAATTGATTCAATCGTCTAATCCAAATGTAATATTAAAAGTGGACAAATCATTTGATAGATAATGATAACTAATTGAATTGCTTATGTTTTACGTGTGCCAGGCTTTGATGTTCTGGCTATACACCAGACATCTTCCCGTCTTGCCCCGCTTTGGAGTAGTAGCTCCGCCAGTATTGAGGCGGTAACACCTGTGGTCATGACGTCATCAATGACCGCAATATATTTGCCGCAAATTGAGTGGCGGTTCGTGCAGCGAAAAGCGTTTTTCAGATTCTTTTTACGTTCTTTGCGGTTTAAGCCCTCTTGTGGGTGACTGGGTTCGTGGCGTTGAATCGTGGTGAGCAAAGGGATGTTCAACACCTTGTTAAGTTCTCG
>JAUVQU010000082.1 GCA_030597965.1 Cellvibrionaceae bacterium | reverse complement strand
CCAGGCCTATCCAGGGAAACAGAGATAAGGCGCGACCGGAATCCTGTGGTGAGATATTTTCCAATTTTGGCATTGGCAATCGCGTTAAAAAAACGAAAGCGGTTATTAATGCTCTGATGTGAGGGTTGTTCAGCATATTTTTTTGTTTTTTATTAGAGGGGTTGTTAAAGCGATTTACTGAGCGTCGCTACGGCTTCTCCACTCACGTCCATCATGCCGTGGTTGTAAAAAAGAATTTCAATTTCATAAATTAGTCCGTCACGAACGACAAAGCGGGTCGCTATTAGGGCGGGTTTTTCCGCAAAGGACAGTTTTTGTTTGTAGAAAACACAGGCTTTTTCGCCTTCTACTGTCCAGTTTAAATCAAAGCAATCTTGAACCACCAAATACACATCACTTTTTAATAGTTCGCGCAGGTGGTCGCCGCTACGGCCGGTGTTCATCCCCAGTTCTATGCGCACGCATTCGTCAGCAAAAGGGACGAGCTCGGGTTTGTGTTCCAGCAAGCCTTTAAAAATATAAAGTTCACAAGCGTCGATGACGTCATCTCTGGTCATTGATTATCTCTGCATTGATTTGTGAGTAAACAACAGCTTGTCACCTAACAGCGTTAGGATCAATAAACTGCCCAGCCCAAGACGGGTAGGAGTAATCGCGCGCCAATCCATTTGTGATAATGTCTAATCATTCATTTGGCCCTTAACTCCGGTGGAATACTAACAGCGGCCAATCTGGCCGACCTTCATGATGATGTATCTGAATACGGGTAACGCCACCGTAGGCTACGCTCAGTTTGGGTAGCGCGTGGCTGGGCATGTGCAGCAGTTCGCCAATGAGTGTACGTATAACACCGCCATGGCAAACAAGGAGCAGGTGTTGCCCGCAGTGTTGCTCCAGCAATCTTACCCAAGTGTTTTGCAGGCGTTGCTTAAATTCAGTGAGCGGTTCGCCATTGGGTGGCGTATAGCTTTCCGGGTCCTGCCAAAAACGCTCTATTTGATCTTTGTTATGCTCGAAGACTCTGTCGATGAGTTGCCCGTCCCAATCACCAAAATCCATTTCCTGTAGATTTGAATCGATAGTGAGGGGCAGTTGATGCTTGCTGGCCAGCTGTTCTGAGAATAGTGCGCAGCGCTGTAAGGGTGAGCTGATAATGGTTTGCCAGGGCGTTTTGGTGGTTTCTTCGATTAGATCGTCCACCGCCTGTTGCATCTGCTGCCAACCCGTATCGGTCAGTGCGGAATCGGTGCGGCCACGAAAAATTTGTCCGTCTTCACATTCTCCGTGGCGCAGTAGATCAATGGTTGTGACACCGGAATGTTCATTAGTCGAGACGCTGAAAGGCTCACTCATTGTTGTCGGCCTTTGATTCGTTATCGACACCGGCGTCGGCAAAGGTGGCCATGTTGTTGTGCAATGCGCAGGCCAGCCTTAATAGAGGAACGGTTATTGCCGCACCGCTGCCTTCACCTAAGCGCATATCAAGCTGTAATAAGGCTGGTTCACCCCATGCGGTGATTAAACGTTGGTGGCCGGGTTCGGCTGAGGCGTGGCTGAGCATGAGCCACGGCGCTACACTGGGGTTGAGTGCGCGGGCATAGAGTGCCGCTACGGTACAGATGAAACCGTCCACTATGACGGGTAAACCCTTTTGAGCAGCAGCGATGTACGCCCCTACCAGTGCAGCAATTTCAAAACCTCCGAGGTGTTGAAGGTTGTACTGTGTTTTTTGTTGGGAGTTTTCTGTGTGACTTGGGCAATTGTGCAGGGCGCGTGCGTTTTCTATTACTTGTGCTTTGTGCCGCTGTGTCTCCTGGCTAATACCAGTACCAGGACCGACTAAGTCTTCGGCTTTAATGTTCAGTAGTGCACAAGCCAACGCAGTGGCACTGGTGGTATTAGCAATACCCATTTCGCCACCCAGCCAAATATCGCATGGCGCTAGATCGGTGATGGCTTGCTGGCCGACATCCATCGCTTGGGATAACTGCTCCGCCGTCATGGCCGCTATTACAGCGAGGTTTTGTGTGCCTGCTGCAATACGGTGATCGTGCACATTGGGCAATGGGGGTAATGCTTCTACTGTGCCGAGGTTGTACACGGATAAATCGGCGTTAAGCTGTTGTGCCAATACAGAAATCGCTGCGCCACCATGGGCAAAGTTCTGCACCATTTGCGCGGTGACACTTTGGGGGAAGGCGGACACACCCGCTTGAGCAACACCGTGGTCGGCCGCAAAAATACTGATGCTAATGCGCTCGGCGGTAGGCGTGTTACTGGCCTGAAGAGTCGCTAAATTAACGGCAACCGCTTCCAGTCGCCCAAGGGAGCCGGGCGGCTTGGTGAGTTGATTCTGTTTACTCAGAGCCGCTTTTTGATGGGTTTCTGAAGTGGCTTGGGCGGAGTTAAAGATCCAGTTCATAGAGGCTCTAATTACTGTATAGGAAAGCGCCTATTGTAGCGTTTTGGACGCCAAAGTGTTGAGGCTGATTTTGTCTGACAGGCTTGTCGGACTAATACCCCAAGGGTACGTAGAGTCCAACCTACAGGTGTCACAGCGTAATTGCAGGTCGGGATTCATCCCGACAAGGATTTCCTCGATTAAGTTTTACTATAGGATGAAAATGGTTGATCGTTAGTGAGACTCGGCCCTTTCATTACCATTGGCAATCCGGCGGCGGTGAAGATAACACGATCACAGAGCTTGGCAATTTCCTGGTGCAGTCGCCCGGCTTCATCGACAAAACGACGACTCAGCTTGTCCAAAGGCACAATGCCCAGACCCACTTCATTGCTGACCATAATGATAGGCGTGCTGGTATTGGCGAGTATTTTAAGCAGGGCGCTTTTTTCCTGCTCAAAGGTTTCTTCCCCCGCCATAAGCAAATTGGTGAGCCACAGCGTCAGGCAGTCTACAAGCAACAAATTGCATTCGTTGCTTGCCTGTAAGATTGTATTGGACAGTTTGATGGGAGCTTCGTAGGTGGGCCACTCAGAGGGACGCTGCTGGCGATGATGGACAATACGGACGTTCATTTCATCGTCATTGTATTCGCGATTGGCGGTGGCAATGTAGCCCACAGCGTTAGGCATATTGCCATTGGCTAGATCACTGGCCAGTTGTTCCGCCAGGCTGCTTTTACCGGAGCGAGCGCCGCCTAGTATTAACTGTTTCATTTGTTTATTCGACTTTCTGTATGCGAGCTTCTAAAAAGTGCATTTTTAGTGCTCGCATCACATGAATTCGCCCGCAGTCACTTTAAGCATTTCGCCGGTGATCATACGCGCTCGGTCCGAGCAGAAGAAGTTAATCGCTTCGGCCACATCGGTTACTGTGGGCATTTCGCCCTGCGGCATATTGGCGATGGCTGCAGCCATCTGTTCTTCTACGCTGATGCCGTGTTCATCGGCTTGCCAGTTAAAGTAGCCCTCTACCGCAGGCCCCCACATCCACGTTGGAATAACCATGTTTACCCTGATTTTCTGTGGACCCAGTTCTTTTACTAAGTGGTTCATGGCGGCAATTAGAGCGCTTTTAGAGGCGGCATAGGCAATTTGTGGGTGCGGTGGTGCTTTGAACATGGCCTGGGTGCCGGTAAGAACCAGTGCGCCACCGCCCGCTGCGGCTATATGCGGGGCTGCAGCTGCGCAGATATTCATGCTGCCGAGGACATTAGTTTCAAAACAGTTTCGCCAATCCTCTGGAGTGCTGTCGGCTAAGCCGCCAAAGGCATTGTCCAGTGCAGCGATATTGGAGACAGCATTGAGTTGGCCAAAGTGATCGACGGCTGTTTGCATCAGCTTGGCGCAGGCGTCGGGGTCGGTAATGTCCGTGGAGCAATAAGCGACGCGACTCGGGAAGTCTTGCTCTAGTGTATTGCTCAGTACGGCGAGTCGTTCATCAGAGCGTGCGCCGAGAACAACAGAGGCACCATCACGCAAAGCGGCTTTTGCCAGTTCTGAACCCAGGCCCTCACCTGCACCAGAAATTACTAAGACTTTATTTGACATGATCAGGGACGCGCTCAAGGTGGTTTCCTCTCGTTGGGGTAGGTGTTCGTATTAGGGTCGATTTAGAGTGCTGGTAGCTTCTACTTCTAATAGCCCCGTGTTTTGTTATTGTCTATGCTTATTATCATACTAAATGTCATGAGCCTTATTTGTATAGACAATAACTGTTAAGTGGCTGGGTTGCCAAATGTTCACCTGCAGGTACCAAGAGTAGGCCCTCTTAAGGGAACCCCTACGCATCCAGCTGACACAGCTGCGGTATTGTAGGAGCCTGCCTGCAGGCGAATAATTTTTTAAGTTGACCGGCTCGTGGTTGATAAGAAGATATAAATAGAATTTAACATTAGAGGTTCCAATGCTGATTTTATCGCGTTTTAGTCTATTCACGACGGCTCTATTGTTGTTGATGAGTACAGTTGTATACGGGGAGGTGCAGGCGGTTGCTGCAGAGCAAACTATTGCTGAGAAAATCATTTCCGAAAATATATCGCCCCCAATTATACGCTACGACAGTATTCATCAGCCAATAAAAGCAGATCGTGGCATGGTGGCGACGCAGCATTACTTGGCGACGGAGGTGGGGCGCGATATTTTAGGGCAGGGCGGTAATGCGGTAGACGCAGCCGTGGCGGTCGGTTTTTCTTTGGCGGTGGTATTGCCCCGTGCCGGCAATTTGGGTGGCGGTGGTTTTATGCTGGTGCACTTGGCCGAAGAGAATAAAACCATTGCGCTGGATTACCGTGAGGTGGCCCCTAAAGTGGCTCACCGGGATTTATTTCTCGATAAAAATGGCGAAGTGGATAAAAAGAAGGCGCGTTTCAGTCGTGCCGCTGCAGGCGTACCTGGTACCGTTGCGGGCCTTGTTCACGCGCAGGCGCAATGGGGCAAGCTCTCTTTAAAGAAAGTGATGGCACCGGCCATTAAGCTGGCCGATAAAGGTTTCTCTATCAGTGGTGATCTGGCGAATCAATTAGCCGGTTCCAAGCACTTAAAATACAACGAGGAAACCCGGCGTATCTTTTTTAAGAAAGATGGGTCGGTCTATCTGATGGGTGAGACACTTCGACAGAAAGATCTGGCCTGGTCTCTCAAGCAAATCTCACGGTACGGCAGCGAGGCTTTTTATAAGGGCAATATTGCTGAAAAAATCGTTGAGGATATGGCGGCCAATGACGGTTTGATCACAGCAGAGGACTTAGGTGCCTATAAGGTTGTTGAGCGTCCAGTTGTTAAGGGGACTTACCGTGGCTTTGAAGTGGCCTCCATGCCGCCGCCCAGCTCTGGCGGTGTTCACTTGATTCAGATGCTTAACACGCTTGAGAACTTCCCCTTAAGAGAGTGGGAGGCCAATTCATCCATTACCTTGCACCATATGGTTGAGTCCATGAAGTGGGCCTATGCGGATCGCAGCAAGCATTTGGGTGATCCGGATTTTGTGCCGGTACCTGTGGCGCGTCTTATTGCTAAAGATTATGCCGCAAGTATTGCCGCAAAAATTGATCCTGAGCAGGCAACACCGGCTTCGGTCATTCATCCGAGTGAATTCGAAGAGGATGAAAGCCGTGATACCACCCATTATTCGATTATGGATGAGGAGGGGAACGCCGTCTCTAATACCTATACGCTTAACTTCTCCTTTGGCTCGGGTATTTCCGTACCGGGTACGGGTATTTTACTGAATAACGAAATGGATGATTTCTCGGCCAAGCCCGGTGTGCCCAACGCCTATGGGCTGGTCGGTGGAGAGTTTAATGCCATTGCGGCGGGTAAGCGGCCGTTAAGTTCCATGACCCCCACCATTCTGTTTAAGGACGGCGCGCCGTATATGGTGACCGGAAGTCCAGGTGGCAGTCGGATCATCACTGCAGTGCTGCAAAGTATTCTAAATGTGGTGGATCACCAGATGAACATTGCTGAATCTGTGCATCAACCCCGTATTCATCATCAGTGGAGGCCGGATATCACGGCTGTTGAGCCAGGTTTTAGCCCCGATACCCTGGGGGTGCTCTATCATTTTGGGCACAATGTATCTCAGACCCGAACCATGGGCAGTGTTAATGCGATTCTGTGGGACGGTGATGTTTTCTATGGTGTAGCGGATCCTCGTAAACCAGATGCCTCTGCAGGTGGTTTATAGGCGGCCTTAAAACTACCCTAAAGAGACAAAACAAAGAAAGTGTTACCTTGGGTAGCCTTTGCCGAAGCTGAGTAACATTTTTGTTGTATCTCTGTTTTTGATTGGTTTGTAAGTGCTCACTTGAGCGTAAATGACTAGTTTTACACCCCACATTGATAGATATTGTCCACAAAAAATACTTGACACCCCATTCCGCACTAAAAATATCGTAAAAAACGTATTTTTAGCCTGTTACTTTCACCTAACATGCTGATTTATAAAGATTTAATAAAAAACTGGTTAAAATTTAACCAGTTTGTGGTTGATGCTGTGTTCCCGCTGCTTTTGGGGCGGATTACCTGTTGTTTGCACAGAGTTATCCACAGCTTTTGTGGATTAATAGCGGTTGATTATTATTTTACGTTAATGAGACTTGTTTAGCCCCGGGACATCGAGGGTTAAAGGGCATTATGGGTATTTTTTTCATTAATACGGCCTTTCACACCCCAAAAAAATTATTTAAGATTCATATAGTTGGCGGCATATCTTAATGAATGGTTTAAATGGGGGGTGCTTAATTCTGGCTGATATAGGTCTCGATGGTTTTGGTGAGCGGTACCTGGTGGCGTTGGTAAGTTGCCGCTGGTCTAGAATTTTAGTCTTTTAGAGGGGGCTTGCCAGTTAATGGTTGTGTGCTTTACGAAAGAGCTCAAGTGAAGTACGCCTTTGTCTATAAGGGGCGTCAACACCATAGTGTTAATCGGTTTTTTCAGCGCTAAATGTCTCAACCAGTGGCTATTATGATTGGGTTGCTGGATCGCTGAGTGAGGCGCAAAAAACCAATCAACGTTTAGTGGCGAAAAGCTATAGCCACCGATCGGCGGAATCATCGTCTGATGTTTTTGCGTCAACCCAGCGCTCGCCTTCGGTGGTTTTTTCTTTCTTCCAGAAAGGCGCTTGGGTTTTCAGAAAATCCATAATGAACTCGCAGGCGGCAAAGGCATCGCCACGATGGGCACTGGAAACGCCGACAAACACAATCTGATCGCTCGGCTGCATCTCACCAATACGGTGTACGATGCGCACGCCAACTAACTCCCAGCGGGCGCGGGCTTGTTCAACAATATCGGACAGCACCTTCTCTGTCATGCCTGGGTAATGCTCAAGGGTGAGGGTGGTTACGCTATCGTATTCATTAGCGCTGTGGCTCTCACTAGCGCTGTGGCCATTTGAATTAAAGTCGCGCATTAATCCCGTAAACGTCGTGATGGCGCCAATGGCGGGGCAGTCTTTACGCAGTGCTGCGTATTCGATATTGAGATCAAAATCTTCAGTTTGTACGTGAATGTGTGTCTGCTTGCTGACGCTCATATTAGCCCCCTGTTACTGGCGGGAAAAAGGCCACTTCTTCATTGCCGGTCAGTGGCGTATTCCAATCGCAAACGTCTTGGTTGATCGCTACCAATAAGCCTTCCGTTGAAAGCGCATTTTGCCAGCGCTCGCCACGGTTCATCAAAAGATCGCGCAGTTGGTCCGTTGTGGTGACGTCCTCGGGTAAATCAAATTGCTCTTGATCGGTGTTTAGATCTTCGCGCAGGCGAGCAAAATATAGAATGTTTAACATGTGTTTTTCGCCTGTGTTTTAAGACTGGTCAGAGCTCTGCCAGTGGCCGGACTTACCGCCGAGTTTTTCCAGCAGTTGTACCCGTTCAATCACCATGCCTTTATCAACGGCTTTGCACATATCGTAAAGCGTCAGGGCAGCAACAGAGCAGGCTGTTAAGGCTTCCATTTCTACACCGGTTTGACCGGCCAGTTTACAGGTGGCTTCAATGCGCACGCGAGAATGCTCTGGTTCAGGATCTAGCGTTACCTTGATGGACGTCAGTAATAATGGGTGACACAGAGGAATAAGGTCAGAGCACTTCTTCGCAGCCTGAATGCCCGCGATACGCGCCACGGCAAACACGTCGCCTTTCTTGTGGGTGCCGGTGGTGATCATTGCCAGGCATTCCTGGCTCATACGAATATAGCCTTGAGCGGTTGCCGAACGCTCAGTGTTAGCCTTGGCGCCAACATCGACCATATGGGCCTGGCCTTTGTCGTCTAGGTGGGTCAGTTTACTCATAAATAGGTATCTGGTTAGGTGTTGTAGCTTGGTGCCTATAATACCTTAAGGGCTCCTCTATTTATAATATTAGATAATTCGTGAGTATTGAGGTTTGGCGGTGGGGGAGCTGTCCAGATAACGATCAAAGGCCATGCAAATACGACGGATGAGAAGACGGCCGTCGGTTGTCACCGTAAGTATTCGATTATTAAGCTCAATAAGACCGTCTTCAATCATGGGCTCTAAGGTTTTTAACGCATCGGCAAAGTAGTCCTCAAACTCAATCCCGTAGGCTTTATCGACGGCAATAAAGCATAAGTTAAAATGGCAGATAAGTTGATTGATTACTGATTGTCGAAGCTGGTCATCGCTGCTCAGAGTAATGCCCTTGGTACTGGGTAGCGCATTATTTTCAAGCGCCCGCTGGTATTCGGTTATATCCTTGTGGTTCTGTACGTAGATATTATTGATGGCACTGATGGACGATACGCCAAAGGCCAACAAATCACAGTTGCCGTGCGTTGCGTAGCCCTGAAAATTTCGTTGTAGTTCGCCCTGTTGTTGGGCAATGGTCAATGTATCATCAGGCTTGGCAAAATGATCCATGCCGATGTACACATAGCCCGCTGCCTGCAATTTCTCGATGGCACTTTCAAGCATGGCCAGTTTTTCCTGTGGCTCAGGAAGTGCGCTGGCATCTATTTGGTTTTGAGTTTTAAAGAGGTGTGGCATGTGCGCATAATTAAACAGTGATAAACGCTCGGGATTTAAATCGATAATTTGATTCAGTGTTTCGTCAATGGTTTCCAGGTTCTGGTGTGGTAAACCATAGATAATATCCATGCTCAGCGAATGAAACTCTTCGGCTTTTGCTCGTGCTACCAGTTTGGTGACTTCTTCAACACTATTAAAACGATTAACCGCTTTTTGCACCTTGGGATTAAAGTCCTGAACGCCCATGCTCAGACGGTTAAAACCTAATTTACGTAAAAGCCCCAGTGTGTCGGGGGTCAGGCCACCCGGATGAATTTCAATAGAATACTCGCCGCTGTCATCGTCCAATAAATTAAAGTGCTTGTGGGTATATTCCATTAGTTCGCATTTTTCAGTATCAGAAATATACGTCGGCGTGCCGCCACCCCAATGTAATTGGTTAACAGGGCGCGTGGTGTCATATTGTTGAGCCCTTATTTCCAGCTCTTTGTAGATGCTATTTAGATAGGGCTTTGCACGGGCTTTGTTGGCGCTAACAATTTTGTTGCAGCCGCAGTAGTAGCAAACGGTGTCGCAGAAAGGAATGTG
>JAUVQU010000222.1 GCA_030597965.1 Cellvibrionaceae bacterium | reverse complement strand
GGTTCCAATGCGATTGGTTTATTTCATCCATTCTTAGAAGATTCAGATGTCGCTATGTACGGCGTAGAGGCGGGTGGTGACGGTGTTGAAACTGGACGTCACGCAGCGCCATTAAATGATGGCGTTCCTGGTGTATTGCACGGTAACCGCACCTATTTGATGGAAGATGAAAATGGCCAGATTATTGAAACCCATTCGATTTCCGCTGGTTTGGATTATCCGGGTGTGGGTCCTGAGCATTCATGGTTAAAAGACATTGGTCGCGTTAACTATGTGGCGATCAATGACGATGAGGCGATGGAAGCTTTTCGTCAGCTAACTCAAGTGGAAGGCATCATGCCCGCGTTGGAGTCCAGTCACGCAGTGGCCTATGGGACTAAGCTGGCCGCTACTATGGATAAAGATCAGATCATTATTATCAACCTATCCGGTCGTGGTGATAAAGATATTTTGACGGTAGCCGCTATCGACGGAATAACCGTATAGGGGACTAAATATGCACTTTTTCCACTCTGAAGTCGTTAGGCTCGTGCTCACTCAGTCACATATTCAATATATGTTCCGTTCGTTGCGCGCGCCCCTGCCTTGTCAGAGCGGAAAAATTACTATGTTTAGAGCCCCTATAGAAAAATGAAAATTACAAAGATAACTTTAGGTTTTTGAATAAAAATGAATCGAATTAATCAGCGTTTAGCGGCAACACGCACGGCAGGTAAAAAAGCATTAGTTGCTTATATTGTAAGCGGCGATCCAGTGCCAGAAGCCACTTTGCCAACCATGCATGCCATGGTGGCGGCTGGTGTGGATGTTATTGAGCTGGGCGTACCGTTTTCCGACCCTATGGCGGAAGGTCCGACTATCCAGCTGGCTCATGAGCGCTCGCTGGTTCACAACACATCGCTGCGCTCGACCATGGAGTTGGTGAAGCAATTTCGAAAAACAGATACTGAGACACCGGTTGTATTGATGGGTTACGCTAACCCTGTTGAACGCATGGGTTATAAAACCTTCGCGGATACTGCATATGAGTCAGGCGTGGATGCTTTATTGACGGTAGATTTACCCCCAGAGGAAGCTAAAGGCTTAAATATCGAGCTTAAGCGCGTAGGTATTGAGAATATTTTTCTCATAGCGCCAACGACGACTCGTGAACGATGCGAAAAGGTCACCGCTTCAGCGAGTGGCTTTATTTACTACGTATCACTCAAGGGTGTTACAGGTGCAGGCCACTTGGATACAGTCGAAGTGAAGAGCAAGGTTGAAATGCTGCGTGGTATGACTGAGCTGCCTATTTGTGTAGGCTTTGGTATTAAAGATGCCGAGTCGGCCAAAGCCGTTACCGAGAACGCCGATGGCGCGGTGGTAGGCAGTTTGTTGGTGGCGGAAATGGGTCGTCTTGCCGGTGAACCGGTGGGCGATATCGCTGCCGCGGTCGCAAAATTAATTAAACCTTTGCGTGAAGGTTTGGACGAACTGGCATAAAGGTCTAAACTTTCAGGTGGTTGGGTTAAAAAGTTAAAGTTAAACAGTTAGACTAGTTTGTTGTTATATTAGCAACTTGATTAGAAACAGTTACTTATAATTAGCTAATGAAAATTCGCTTCTACGGAAGCAAAACACAGAGATGTGACTTATGAGTTGGTTAGAAAAAATTGTACCGAACGCTGTTCGTTCAGATAAATCTAATAAGGGATCTAAAACATCCAGTAAAGTGCCTGAGGGCCTGTGGCGCAAGTGTGCAAAATGTGCCTCAGTTTTATATCGCCCAGAATTAGAACGCAACTTGGACGTTTGTCCAAAGTGCGAACACCACATGCGTATTGGCGCACGTCGTCGCTTGGATGTTTTTCTCGATGAAGAGGGCCGTCAAGAATTAGCGGCAGATGTGGTCTCAGTTGACCGTCTGAAGTTTAAAGACGTGAAAAAATATAAAGATCGTCTTTCCGACGCTCAAAAGAAAACCGGTGAGAAAGATGCATTGGTTGCAATGAAAGGTACGCTAAACGGTAATCCAGTCGTAGCGGTGGCTTTTGAATTTGCCTTCCACGGTGGTTCTATGGGCTATGCGGTAGGTGAGCGCTTTACCCGTGCAGCAACGGTAGCGCTGGAAGAAGACATTCCTTTGGTTTGTTTCTCTGCAACGGGCGGTGCACGTATGCAGGAGGCGCTTATCTCGTTGATGCAGATGGCGAAGACCAGTGCAGTTATTGAACGTTTGAAGCAGCAGGGCACGCCTTACATTTCTGTCATGACAGATCCAGTGTATGGTGGTGTATCCGCCAGTCTGGCTTTGTTGGGTGATATTAATACGGCAGAGCCTGGTGCTCGCGCTGGTTTTGCCGGCCCCAATATTATTGAGCAAACCATTCGTCAGAAATTGCCTAAAGGCTTCCAGCGCAGTGAATTCCTGCTGGAACACGGCGCAATTGATATGATTATTCCGCGTAATGAAATGCGTGAACGTGTCGGTGGCTTACTGGCTAAGTTTACCGAGCGTCCAGCGGCGTAATTTTATAGTGCAGTTAATAAAGAGCCGCCTAATAAGCGGCTCTTTTTTTGTCTTTAGTTTGTGGTTGATTAAATGCGATTCAAAACTTTAAGCGATTGGCTACAGTGGCAAGAGTCTCTGCACAGTTCAGAAATAGATATGGGCTTGGACAGAGTTCGAGCGGTTGCCGAGCGACTGGATCTGCTAAGCCCAACAGCCAAAGTTGTCACGGTTGCCGGAACTAATGGTAAGGGCTCCTGTGTTACTACACTGCAAACCTTATTGTCGGCTTCTAACGCTAACGTGGTGAGTTATACCTCACCTCATCTGCAGGTATACAACGAACGTATCCGTATAGATGGTCAGCCCGTCAGTGATGAAATAATTTGTCGGGCGTTTGATCGTATCGATCAGGCTCGCAGTGATATCAGTCTGACCTATTTCGAATTCGGCACTTTGGCGGCTATTGATGTAGCTGTGCAGTTGCATGCAGATTATCTGGTGCTGGAAGTGGGGCTTGGTGGCCGTTTGGACGCGGTTAACATTGTTGATGCTGATATTTCTGTGGTGACATCCATAGCGCAAGATCACGAGTCTTGGCTGGGTACCGATCTAGATGTCATTGGGTGGGAAAAAGCTGGAATCTTCCGTAAAGGCCGACCAGCAATATGCGCAAGCCCGGATGTGCCAACAAGTGTGGCGGCTCACGCCAAAGACGTGGGCGCAAAATATATTGCAGTGGACGAGGCTTATTACTGGTCTTTTAAGGGTGACATGTGGCAATGGTCAGGCAAGACCGCAATGAATGAGCCGGTGGAATACGTTGATTTACCGGTGCCATCTTTGCCTATGCCGAGTGTTGCTGCGGCGCTGCAAGTTTTTACCTTGTTGGGCTATGAGTTGACGCCAGCCCATATGATTTTATTGGCGGGATTATCACTCCCCGGTCGCAGTCAGCGTATTATGATTGATGGGGTTACTTTTATACTGGATGTGGCACATAACCCGGCCGCCAGCCAATTTTTGGCTGATCAGCTAATTAAAACGCCAGCACAGAAGACATTGGCCGTAATAGCAATGATGGCCGATAAAGATTGTACCGCTGTGTTGGGTCATCTAAAGCCGGTTGTGGATGAGTGGTTTTTTTCCGGTTTGTCGGATAACCCCAGGGCTGCAACCGCCAGTGAGCTGGTTAAGGCGTTGGGTTTGGGCGATGCGGGCAATGTGGCTCAGGTAGAGGCCGTTTCTGTAGGAATTGATCTGGCATTGGCTCAAGCATTTAAAGGCGACCGCGTGGTAATTATGGGTTCCTTTTTTACCGTGGCTGAGGCATTGTCTCACATGGAAAGGATGCGCTCCCGCGTTAGTGGGAAAGCTAAGTTATGAGGATGAAAAAATGGATGACGGTTTAAAGCAACGTATTGTTGGTGCGGTTGTATTAATCGCGGTAGCGGTGTTATTCGTGCCGGCACTCTTTGAACCGCAGTTTCAGCGTGAAGTGGATAGGGTGACACAGGTACCACCGGCGCCAGATATTAAACCGTTAACAATTACCCCGCCGACACAGCCAGAGGGTATTGAACCGGCTAAATCCCCCGATGAGATGTATCGTTTGCTGCCTGAAACAGAGGAAGAAGTTGTTCAGGCTGAGG